>JAIOSR010000381.1 GCA_021107495.1 Desulfobacterales bacterium
AATATAATAGGAAGGGTCAAAGGTGATGCTACTATGTTCAAAGAGGTCATGGGTGAAAATGAAGTGGTTGTGAAAGCTGTATAGTTAATATCCGGGTCCAGAGGGACCGGCTTTGGTTATCCCCAGAGGGGATGTGCTTTGTTTTAGTTTCATTGACTGTTTAAAATTCCAAGTACCAGACAGGAAAAAGATTAACGTCGAACATCCAACGCTCAACATCGAACATCGAATGTAGTTGTCGCTTCGCTCCTTTTTTGAAAATTTAAACACCGAAGGTGTAACCTCATTCGACGTTGGACGTTCAATGTTCGATGTTGGACGTTAGTTTGTTTATTAAACTTGTTTTGGTCATTGGATATTGGAATTTGAAATTTGTTTGTAATTTGGTGCTTGGATTTTGTATTTTTAGGCACAAAGCTCAAAGGCAGAGCCACCTGATTCTCACCCCCGCGTAGCGGGATCTTCGATTGGCCCTTAGGACCAGGTTTTATAAATCCAGGAAAAACCTGACAGCTTACTCCATTGTCTCAAGCTGCTTAATCATTTTTGAAAGCTGCTTGCTCTCTTCCGTATTCGGGGCAATCCTTTCTGCTATTTTTAAGTTCTCAAGCCCGGCTTCTTTGTCTTTCATTCCAAGGAGACATATTTTTGCTTTCACAAAATATATATATTGTTTGAGATTAGGGCTTTGCACGGACGCAATCAGTCCATCCAGATCTTTAAGGGCCTTGTAATAATCCCCCGTCTGCCCGGTCTCCTGCATAATTTTTCCAAGTCCCTCACGAACCTCATATTTGGCCTTCAGGCCTGCCTCGTTGTTTTTGTCGAGTTTCTTGATTTGACCAATGATTTCCGGGTCGATTTCCATTTTGCTTTCCGACATTACATCCACGGCCTGATCAAGCAGCCTGGCCTTTTCAAGACCCCGTGTCTTTTCAGCCCTGGCTATGAGTGCATATCCCTCGACCTTGCTTTTACGGACTTTTTCGAGGTAGCTCATAAACTTTTCCGGACCACCGGCGATATACCCGGCCCGCGCGTATACCCGGCCCCTGGCATCGGTCACCAGGACAGTAGGAAAACCGATTACACCGTATGTCTTTACTAATTTCTGATTCTGTTCCTTGATCCTTGCAGGCTGTTTGGTTCTTTGAGGATAATCGAGCTCAACAAGGACATAGTTTTTGCCCGCCTTTTTTAGAAAGCCCGGCTGGCTGAAGACCTCCTTTTTTAACTTTATGCACCAGCCACACCAGTCAGACCCGGAAAAGTTAAGCAACATATCCTTGCCTTCTAAGGTTGCCCTGGCCTTGGCGGCCTTAAAGTCTTCCATCCATTCTGAACCGGTCGCAGACATGGCGGTTCCACCGGAAGCAATAAGGACCGATACTATAATTGCGAAAATTGCTTTTTTCATTCTTTATTAACTCCTGAGTCTCTCTTCAAGATAAGTATATCGTTTCATGGTGCTTTCATTCTTAACGCCCATTGTCAGGGCCCTTTTGCTTCCCACTATGACCACCAATCGCTTCCCCCGGGTTACAGCCGTATAAATAAGGTTTCGCTGAAGCAACAGGTAATGCTGCGGCAATATGGGGAGCACTACTGCCTGGTATTCGCTGCCCTGAGACTTGTGGACTGAAATGGCATAGGCCAAAACTATCTCATCCAGCTCAAGATAATCATAAAGAACCGGTTTGTCATCATAAGTTACAACTATCTCCTGTTTTTCCCCGTCTATGGCCTTAATCAGACCGATATCCCCGTTAAAGACCTCTTTTTCATAGTTGTTCCTGATCTGCATCACCTTGTCATTCAGGGCGAATCCTCTGTCCCCCCTGATAATTTCCTTTTTTGAAGGGTTGAGGGAATTTTGCAGTTCCATGTTCAGGTTTGTCGTGCCTAAGAGCCCTTTGTGCATGGGCGAAAGGACCTGAATGTCCTTCATGGGGTCCATATTAAACCGCTGCGGTATCCTATTTACGACTAACTCCATAATGATATTAAGGACCTGATTCGGGTCCCCCTGGTCTATGAAGTAAAAATCTCCGGGATCTTCCCCTGAACCCTTTGCTTCCGGTACCAGGCCCCGGTTAATGCTGTGGGCACTCATAATAATGAGGCTCTCTCTTGCCTGTCTGAAGATCTCATTCAACTCAATCACCGGAACCGCCCCTGATCTTATGACATCCCTTAGCACATTCCCCGGGCCTACCGACGGGAGTTGATTGGAATCGCCCACCATAATCAATGTGGCATTGGAAGGGACCGCTTTTAAAAGGTGATACATAAGGGATGTGTCAATCATGGAAACCTCATCCAATATGATCACATCCCCTTCAATGGGGCGATCCTCGTTTCTTTGAAATCCTCCCTTCTGCCAACTGTATTCCAGCAGCCTGTGAATCGTACTGGCAGGCTGGCCGGTTGCCTCTGTCATGCGTTTGGATGCGCGCCCTGTGGGCGCGGCTAAAAAGATCTTAGCGCCCACTGCACGGAATATCCGGATTACCGCATAAATGATGGTGGTCTTTCCGGTCCCGGGTCCACCGGTAATGACCAGGACCTTGTCTGAAATAGCCATTTTGACCGCGTCAATCTGACTCTGCGCCAGGCGCAGTTCAATTTTTTTCTGCACCCAGTCGAGGGCCTTTTTTACATCCATGCTTCGAACATTTTTTTTTGAAGAAATCAGGCGCGAAAGATGCCTGACAATCCCGGTTTCCGAGACGTGAAACCTCGTCAGATAAACAGCCTTGCGATTCGGCTCAAATTCATCCATGTGCTGATTCAGGTCCTCCACAACAATCTTATTGTCAATGGCAACGGCACCAAAACCCCTGATGACGGTCTCCCTGTCCACTTCCAGGATCTCGCGGCATTTTTCCATTAACAAATCATAGGGATAAAAAACGTTTCCTTCGTCTGCCAGCCTGTTCAGGACGTATAGGGTACCCGCCTCCGCCCTGACCGGTGAATTCTTTTCAAAACCGAGCTGCTCTGCAATCCCGTCTGCCGTCTGAAAACCGATACCGGGTATGTCCGTGGCAAGCCTGTAAGGGTTTTGAGTCACAACCGCAATGGAACGCTGCCCGTAACGTTTAAAGATCTTTGTTGCATGGCTCAAGCCCACGCCGTGCTCCTGGAGAAAGATCATAATAGCCCTGATCTCTTTCTGATCGGCCCAGGCATTTTTAATCATTTTCACCCTTTTGCGGCCAATACCATCAACCGTCGCAAGTTCGTCGATGCGCTCATCAATAACTTCCAAGGTTTGTTCACCGAATTTATCGACGATCCTTGTGGCCATCTCCTTTCCAATCCCCTTTATAAGTCCGGAACCCAGATATTTCTTGATTCCTTTTACAGAGGATGGGCGCACGGTAAGATGGCTGAGAATCTTAAACTGCCGGCCAAACTTTGGATGTGTCTCCCAGGTGCCTTTCATCTCCAGGACCTCTCCGGGAGCTAATGCCAGGAGATTTCCAACAATCGTAACAGGCTCCAGATACCCGGGGACATTGACCTTGGCCACGGTGTATCCGTTTTCTTCATTCATATAGGTAATCCGCTCTATCTGACCTTCCAGTTCAGTTTCTTTATGTTCAGGCGCTTGGGTCGTATTTTCGGATGATAGGTGTTTCATCTGTACATCACTTTCTTCTTGCATCCCGGGGTCCATTCTCATATTTTATAAGTGAAGTGATCGGTTCAAGGTTGGTTATTGTTAACAAAGATCAAAGAGTATTTCAAATCATTAAATGGGACTCATTTTTGACAAAAATATCGCCAGGGTCTACGAATCCTGGTGCCAATCACCCCATGGCCGGGCCATAGACGGGTCCATCGAACAACTCATATTGACCCTGTTAAAGCCCCGGCAGGGTGAAAGGGTCCTGGATATTGGATGCGGCACGGGAAACCATCTCATCACCTTTAGCAGATTGGGTCTTAATGTGAGTGGCATAGACGCGTCTACCCATATGATTCAAAAGGCCAAAGAACGATTAGGCCACCGCTGCACCCTCAGAACCGGGATGGCCGAAGACCTCCCTTTTGATGATAATGAATTTGACATGGCGGTTATGATTGGTACCCTTGAATTTCTGGATAATCCCCTTCTCGCGTTGAGGGAAGCGGGAAGGGTAGCCAGTAAAAAGGTGTTCATCGGGGTAATAAACAGCCTTTCGTGGAGCGGCTTTGTAAAAAGGGTCCAGGGCTATTTTGGAGACCCACTGTTCGGTCAAAGCAGGTTTTATAACCTCTGGCAGTTGAAATCCTTTGTGCGCACGGCCTACGGCGATACACCCGTTTCCTGGTCCTGCATAAAATTTCGGCCTTCTTTTGTTGAAGAGATGAGGCATTCCGGGAAAGACCCCTGGGAGTTGAAGCATTCCCCTTTCGGGTCATTCCTGGGTATTTCCGCCACAATGTCCTACACCATAAGGACCGACAACCTCCCTTTAAAAATCAAGATGAAAAAACCCAGCCAATCCCTTATCGGCGCGAATACCGTCAGCCACCTGAAACAGAATAGAGGAGTTCCTACAGATGAAAGAGGCATACCTGTATGAAAAGCTGGAAAACGAAAAGGTCCGCTGCCATTTATGCAACCATAACTGCCTGATTAAGGGTGGGGCAAGGGGAATCTGCGGTGTCCGGGAAAACCGGGTGGGTACGCTCATAAGCCTTGTGTATGGAAAGGTCATTGCAAGGCACTGCGACCCTATCGAAAAAAAACCCCTTTCCCATTTTTTGCCGGGCAGCCTTTCCTATTCCATAGCAACTGTGGGTTGCAATTTCAGATGCCTTTTCTGCCAGAATGCGGATATCTCCCAAATGCCGTCCGATCAAAACCGGATCATCGGGGAAGACATGACCCCGGAAGAGATCGTCAGGGATGCGGTAAGCACAGGCTCCGCATCAATAGCCTATACCTACACGGAGCCCACCGTCTATTTCGAGTTGGCCCTGGATACGGCACGGCTTGCGACGCCCAAGGGCCTCAAGAATGTTTTTGTGTCCAACGGATACATGAGCAAACAATGCCTCGAAGAGATATCACCTGATCTTCACGCGGCCAATGTGGACCTCAAGGCCTTCAGCGACAGGTTTTACAAGGACCAGTGTGGTGCAAAACTGGCCCCTGTATTAAAAACATTGGAGACCATGAAAAATCAGGGGGTCTGGTTGGAGGTCACCACCCTGTTGATTCCGGGTCTTAATGACGCAAAAGAAGAACTCAGGTCCATTGCCCGGTTTTTAGCCGATTTAGATCCGAACATCCCCTGGCACATCAGCCGTTTTCACCCCACATATCGCCTCGACAATATCTCTTCCACCCCTCCTGAAAGCATTCGCCGGGCAAGGGATCTCGGATATGAGGCGGGGCTTAAGTATGTTTATACGGGAAACATTCCCGGCGACGAGGGCGAAAATACCTTCTGCCACGAATGTGGCCAACTCCTGATCAATCGGTTAGGTTTTGAAATCAAGCGGAACAAGATAAAAGACAACTGTTGTCCCAAGTGCGGGGTTGTGATTCCCGGAGTTTGGGGGGATTGATTTTTTAGCATTAGTCTGACAAACTAAAAGATCTAAGGAGGGCCTAATGGGTTCTTCTTAAGATTGACCCCTGCTGAATCTGAGGACGGCCTTCTTCCGTTCAGCGGGGGTCTAAATTTAAGGATCATCTCCCGATTAGTTGAAGTTAATTAAGGCAGGATAAATGGGTTATTTCCAATTGAGCAGGCGTTATTCCTGAGGGTTCAAGGGGTCGAGGATTCAAGGATTCAAGTGAAAGTGAAAAACTATAATGGTTTTAAAGGTTTGAAGCTGTTGCAGAAATAATGAGAATTTGTTTAGAGATATAGAATAAAGTCAGAACTCTCAAGCTTGACCCCTTGACCCCTGGAATCCTCGAACCCTCTTCTTCAACTTAATTGGAGAAGGATCAAATTTAATGACTGATGGGAACCTGCATCCAGGCCAAACTGAGTTTTACCAGGAGAATAATAATGGAACAAAAAGAGGTACTTGCCGTCAAAGTCACCAAAGAGATCGTGGTCAAGTTTATTGAAGTGGGAAGATTATCCGTGAATTCTTTTGAGGAAGTATGGAAGCAGGTACATCAGGCAGTCAGCAACTCCTTAAAGGAAACCAAGTCTTA
>JAIOSR010000287.1 GCA_021107495.1 Desulfobacterales bacterium
ATGAAAAAACCCGTAATGATATTACTCCTGATCGTCGTAATCGGCCTGGGGGTTTGGGCATACCACTCCTTTTTCAAGACCCCCGGCAGGCATGACACGTTAACCCTTTCCGGTAACATAGAGGTGACCGAGACCCGGCTTAGCTTCAAGATCTCCGGACGGATGGCAGAGCGCCTTGTAGATGAGGGAGATATTGTAAGGAGGGGCCAACTCGTAGCCCTGCTTGAAAGTACGGATCAGGAAATAGCGGTATCAGGGGCCAGGGCAAGGCTTTCCTACGCAGAGGCGGTGCTCTCTGAGTTCGAGGCAGGCAGTCGAAAGGAGGAGATAAGAAGGGCACTGGCAGTTGTAAAGGAAAGAAATGCCAGACTCCGGGAGCTTCAAAAGGGATACCGGACCCAGGAGATAGAGTCATCACGCGCCGAAGTTGAAAGGGCCAGGGCTGCACTTGAAGGGGCCAAGGCGCAGTTTGAACTGGCCAAGGCGGATTATGAACGCCACAGAAATCTGAGAAAAGACGGCGTTGTCAGTGAAAGTGAATACGACCTGGTTTACAGGAAGTTTGAATCCGCTCTAAGCACCTATGAGGAGACCAAGGCGGGACTCAAGAGCACAAAGGAAAATCTTGATCTCAGGCAGGAGGGAACCAGATCCGAACAAATAGCACAGGCGCGTCAGGTCCTTGAACAGGCAGAGGCGAACTATGAGCTTATAAAGACAGGCCCCCGCATCGAGGCCATTGAACAGGCAAAGGCTCAGGCGGATATCACCCGCGAAGCACTTCGTGGCGCTGAACAAAACCTCACCTATACAAAACTCTTTTCCCCTTCCCACGGTGTTGTCCTGAGTAAGGCGGCCGAACCGGGGGAGTATCTTAATCCGGGCTCACCCGTCGCAAGCATAGGGAACCTTGATAATGTATGGCTCAGGGCCTATGTAAATGAGAAAGACCTTGGCCATATAAAGCTGGGCCAGGATGTCGAGGTCACAACAGATGCCTACCCCGGTAAGATCTACAAAGGAAATATCACCTTTATAAGCAGCGAGGCCGAGTTCACACCAAAGGCTGTTCAGACCTTTGAGGAGCGTGTAAAACTGATGTACCGAATAAAGGTGGACATCCAAAATCCCAATTGGGAGCTAAAGATAGGACAGCCGGCAGACGCAAGGATAAAAACCCGAAGGTAGGTACCATGGCTCAAGATTACAAGGCAATAAAGGTCAATGGCCTTACAAAGTGTTTTAACGAACTCACGGCGGTTGACGATCTATCCTTTGAAGTGCACCCGGGTGAGATTTTCGGGCTTGTGGGGCCTGACGGCGCGGGAAAATCCACCACCCTCAGAATGGTCACCGCTATCCTGAAACCCTCTGACGGAACCGTCCATGTCGCAGGCTGTAACGTGACGGAAGATCCTCTTGGCGCAAAGGACCAGCTTGCCTATATGAGCCAGCGCTTTGGCCTGTACGCGGATCTTACGGTCAGTGAAAACATACAATTTTACTCGCGTCTCTACAATGTCCCTAAAAGAGAGGGAAAAGAGCGAATCGAAGAACTCCTTGACTTCAGTTACATGAAACCCTTCAAAAACCGCAGGGCGGGAAACCTTTCAGGGGGAATGAAGCAGAAACTTCAACTGATCTGCGCACTGATCCACACCCCGAAGGTCCTGCTCCTGGATGAGCCCACAAACGGGGTGGACCCTGTAAGCAGGAGGGACTTCTGGCGTATCCTTTACCAGTTGCTGAACCAGGATGTCGCCATAGTGGTCACTACCGCATATATGGATGAGGCTGAAAGATGCGGCAGGGTGGGGATGCTGGACCATGGCAGACTGCTGGCAACAGGTACTCCATCCGAGCTAAGGGGTCTTGTAGCGGGAAAGATAGTTGCAGTTCGAAGTAGTGAGGCAAGAAAAATAAACAGGGTGCTCGCCAAAGAAATCAAATGTGAAAGCATCAATGTCTTTGGAGACAATGTGCATGTCCTTACCTCCGATCCGTATGATACGGAAAGGGAGATAACGGACCTGCTCGGCAGCAAAAAAATTACATGTAATGAGATTCGAACACAGGACCCTTCACTGGAAGATGTCTTTGTCAGTATCTTGGGGAATAAGCATTACAAAAAAGAGAACAAGGTGGAAGGACGGGGAATTGGGAAACCCGCAATAGAAAGCCTTCCAAATAAAAATGACGGACCGGCAGTGACCGTGAGTCAACTTACAAAGCGCTTTGGCGACTTCGTAGCGGTAAACAGGGTAAATTTCGATGTGGCAAAAGGCGAGATTTTCGGATTCTTAGGGCCTAACGGCGCGGGCAAAAGCACCGTAATAAAGATGCTTTGCGGCCTGCTTCCACCCAGTGAGGGAAGCGGGACCGTTCATGGGTTCGATGTCAATACCCAGACGGAACAGATCAAAAGCCACATAGGGTACATGAGCCAGAAATTTTCCCTTTACGAAGACCTTACGGTTGAGGAAAACATCAATTTTTACGGCGGCATATATGGCCTCAAAGGAGCACATCTTGAAAAGCGAAAGGCCTGGGCCGTTGAAACGGCCGGCCTCAAGGGGCACGAAAAAGAGATGACCTCCATCCTCAGCGGGGGATGGAAGCAGCGCCTGGCCATGGCCTGTGCCTGTCTGCATCAACCTCCCGTAATATTCTTAGACGAACCCACGAGCGGCGTTGACCCGCTCAGTCGCAGGCGCTTCTGGGACCTTATCTATGAGATGGCCGAGACCGGCACTACGATCTTTGTAACCACCCACTATATGGAAGAGGCTGAATACTGTGATCGCATAGCCCTCATATTCCGCGGCGACATGATCGCCCTTGGAACACCGGCGGATCTAAAGACACAAAGGATGCGTCACAAGATACTTGATATCAAATGTCCCAATCCGGAAAGGGGGCTCGAACGGCTGACTTCCTTAAGCTCGGTAAGGGACGCTGCCCTGTTCGGCGCAGGCATTCATGCAGTTGCACAGGATGATGAAAAGGCGCTAAACCAAATCAAGGACGAACTCAAAAGACTTGGCGCGGAACCCTATGAAGTTGAAATATGTTCACCCACAATGGAAGATCTCTTTGTCTCTCTTATCGAAGAGGCATCCAAATGATCAGTCTTAATCGATTTTACGCTATCGCGCAAAAGGAATTCATACATATAGTCAGAGACTGGAGAAGTCTCTTCCTCGCATTGGCGATTCCCATGGTCCTCATTCTTCTTTTCGGTTACGCCCTCACCCTGGATCTCAAGAATGTCCCCACCATCGTACTTGACAGATCAGGCTCCCCTCAGAGCCGCCGACTTATAAGCCTCTTTGACGGATCTCCCTACTTTTCTCTAACCCGATTCTGCAGTGATTATAGAGAGCTGGAGAACTCCCTTAACAGGGGACGGGCCATGCTGGCCCTTGTCATACCGGATGATTTCGGCCAAAAGATCCTTGCGAATAAACCTGTAAAGCTTCAGGTCCTCGTGGACGGAAGTGACGCAAACAGCGCCCGCCTGGCTCTGGGCTATGTAAAGAGCCTGGCAATGATATATTCGGAAAAAATTTTAGCCGAAAGGGTCCGTCTGACAGGTGCGGGTGATGTTTCAAGACCTCTCAGGCTCAATTCCCGGGCCATGTACAACCTTGATCTGAGAAGTCAAAACACCATAATCCCCGGGATACTCGCGGTAGTTATGGTCGTCATTGCAGCCATGCTTACGAGTGTTACGGTCGCCAGGGAATGGGAAATGGGCAGCATGGAACAACTGATAAGTACCCCCGTGCGGGTGCCTGAACTGGTTCTGGGCAAGGTGGTCCCCTACTTTATAATCGGCATGACCGATGTTGCAATTGCCGTCTTTATGGGACGCTGGCTCTTTGAGGTCCCCCTTCGAGGCAACGCGGGTCTTCTCTTCGCGGTCGCGGCTATCTTTCTGACCGGGGCCCTCTTCTTAGGCATGCTCCTCAGTATCGTTTTAAAGACCCAGGTCCTTGCCAACCAGATGGCCATTCTGGCAAGTTATCTGCCTACCCTGCTCTTGAGCGGTTTTGTATTTGCCATAGAAAACATGCCGCATCCCATTCAGATTCTTACCTATATCGTACCTGCCCGCTATTTCATAGCCCTTTTAAGGGGGATCTATCTCAAAGGTATCGGGCTTGAGACACTGTGGATAAACGTTCTTCTACTGACACTTTACGCAATTATAATGGTCATTCTGGCAAACAGGAAAATGAGGCTTTATCTGGAGTGAAAGAATAAAAAGGCGCATGGCGACTTTTTACGAGGTTATCAAATATGATCGAACGAATTAAAAGAATGCTCGTAAAGGAATTTCTTCAGATGCTGAGAGATCCCCGTATGAGGATAGTGGTATTCGGTGCCCCTGTCATCCAGATGACCGTCCTTGCCTTTGCCCTGACAACGGACGTGGACCACATAAAGATGGGTCTTCTCGATTCGGACAGGAGCCCGGTGTCAAGACAGATCGTGGAGAGATTGACCTCAAGCGGTCATTTCGAGATCGAAGGACATATTGCCGGAGAGGCCGACGCTGACCGGCTTCTTGACAAGGGCTCAATACGGGCGTTTATGCATCTGCCCGCGGGTCTTGAAAACGACCTGAAACGAGGCGACAGCGCGAGCATACAGTTGCTGGCAGACGGAACGGACAGCAATACAGCCTCTATCGTATTAGCCTATGCCTCGCAGGTCATCCGGGAATATTCAAACCGGCTGCTTGCCGAAAATATCGAAAAGGCCCTCGGCCCCTCCATGGTACCGGGCCGGGTCGAAATAGAGGCACGCGCCTGGTTCAATCCCAACCTGGAATCCAAATACTACTATGTCCCGGGTCTAATCGCAGTTATGCTACTTTTAGTGAGCATGTTACTTGCCAGCATCGCTATAGTTAAAGAAAAAGAGATAGGAACCATAGAGCAGATAATGGTCACACCCATAAGCCGTCTCGAATTCATACTCGGAAAGACCATACCCTTTATGATCACAGGTTTTATAACAATGACGATCATGTTTATCGTAGCGATTCTTATCTTCGGTATTCGGGTCCATGGCAGCTGGCTGCTCCTGTATGTCCTTACGGGTGTTTATCTCGCCGGCAATCTGGGTCTGGCCCTCCTTGTAAGCGTCAGTTCCTCCACACAGCAGCAGGCTCTATTGACCGCTTTTTTGATCCTTATGCCATCGATACTTCTAAGCGGTTTCATGTTTCCCATAAGCAACATGCCGGAACCTGTGCAGTATGCCACCTTTCTTAATCCGATGCGCTGGTATCTCGAAATACTGAGGGGTGTTGTCATGAAAGGAGTCGGGATAGAGTCCCTTTGGCCCGCTATCACCGCGCAGTCGGTCCTGGCCTTCCTTGCTATTCTGACGGCCTCTCTGCGCTTTAAAAAAACCCTTGAGTAAACAGTGAGACTGGGGCCGGAGCGTATTACTCCCAAAGGTTTTATTACATGCCAATATTGACAACCTAATAAAAAGTCATCAACATCGATAACCTAATAAAAAGTCGCTTCGCGCCTTTTTATTTGACGGGGGAGGAGTAGCCCTCCCCCGCCATTTGAAATTAATTCAAATGGTTCCACCCCGGACCGGGGCTTGCTTTCTGTGACTTGTGCGCTTGTCGGAGCGTAGCGTAGATCCCGCTATCGGGGCCCTGTGGAATGTTTACCCCGTGAAATGCGTAGCCTATTTCTCCGGGGCGAAGCTTATTCCTCTGGGGCGGCATCATCAAGTATATTACAAAACTTTCCCTACTTCATCTCACTACTTTACTTGGATATTTGTGGGTTTGTCGGGAATGCAGTCACCACCCCCGTCCGGACAGTCTATGGCATTTGGATCTCTTTTCCTCGAAATTCCGTATGTTCCCCATAATAAGACCAGACATCAGTAGGCAACCTTATCCAGTCCTTTTAACCCCAGGATTTCTCTAGCTTCATCCGGTGAAGCGGGTTCAATGCCGAGTTCTCTTCCCACCCGGATGATCTTTTCAACCTGTTCGGCATTGCTCTTTGCTTTCACGCCTTTTTCAAGATATAGATTATCCTCCAGCCCGACTCTCACGTTCCCACCCAGGAGAAGTGAAAGGTTGCACATGGCAAATTGATGCCTACCGGCAGCGCAAACCGACCAGTTGAATTCACCCAGCAGTTTCTGAGCGCTTTCCAGCATAAAAAGGAGGTTTTTCGGGTCCGGCTGAATTCCTCCCAGGATACCCAGTACAAACTGGATGTATATGGGCCGCTTGAGGTGTCCTTTGCTGACCATGAAAGCCACATTATTCAACTGACCTGCGTCATAGATCTCCAGTTCCGGCTGAACCCCATATTCCTGAAAGGTTTCGGAAAACTGTCTGAGGGTCTTAAAGGTGTTGGGTAGGATCAAGTCCTCGGTCATGGCCAGGTATTCTTTCTCCCACTCAAACTTGAACTCCTTGAAATTATCAATGGCATGGAACAGGGCAAAGTTAAAAGAGCCAAAATTAAAGGATGCCAGTTCAGGCTTCAGCACAGGAATGGCAACCATCCGTTGTTCGGCAGTCATCCCCAGCCCACCGCCAGTCGTGATGCACAAAACGATATTGCACCTGCTCTTAATCTTCTCAGCAATTTCCTTGTAAAGATCAACATTGGCCGATGGCGCCCCGGTTTCGGGGTCGCGGGCGTGGATATGAGCCACAGCCGCTCCAGCGTCGTAAGCCCGCACCGTCTCTTCAACGATCTCATCAGGCGTTATGGGTAAATATTCAGACATGCTGGGAGTGTGGATACTCCCCGTAATTGCCGCCGTAACGATTCTTTTATCCATTTTTTTCCTCCGATATATCGGTGATTAACATAAATTAAGATATTTGTATTTCGAAGCCGTCCCACAAGGCGAGATTCCGGTGAATATTTAACGTTTTTAGTCCCGGGGCCGTGGAACCGCATTATCTTCACGATCTCTGGGGAAGGAAATTGTACTTCCGACCCTCGATACATCTGTGATTTTTTTCCGTTATCTGTAACGGATCTTCATGGTTCGATGTGTCGGGATGAGCATTTGTTATATATAGCGCTCCGGATGCTGTTTCATCTCTTCCAAAAAATCATCGACGATCCGTTCTTGATCGTATTCGGGCGTCCAGTTCCATTCTTTCTTGGCTATGCTGTCATCAAGGGGAAGGAGGAACTTGTCCAGGATTTTCTGGAGATCCAGATCCGGATCAAAGCTAATCTGGGCGCCTGGAATTTTTGTACGAACGATATCTGCCAACTCTTGTGCACTTGCCGTGGGCGTGGCGCCGTCAATAAGATAATTCACCATTTTGATGTCCTCCACCGGCGCTTCTCCCAACTGGACAATGGATTTGGCCCCGTCTTTGAAATACATCACCGGACATTTCGTTTCCGGTTTGACATAGACGGTGAATGGATTTCCCTTGGCACACTCCTCGATCACCCATGAAGTATATTGCACCACCCCGGGGGTTTTGACGCCCGGACCCACGATGGAGGGATATCGGACGCTTCGGAAATCCAGACCGAATTTCCGTTTGTAGAACATTCCCATCAGTTCGCCGAATACTTTGGTGGCCCCATAAAACAGTTGGGGCCGCTGTATCGTATAGTCACTAATAGTATCTTCCTGGATATCCAGGGCAAAGGTCGCCAAGGTGCTGGAAAAAAGCACCTGCGACACATCAAAAAGTTTGGATGCTTCCAATATGTGGAACGTGCCCATGGCATTTGCACGAAATGAAGCCGCATGGTCAGCATCGGAAGGCACTGATAACATGCCTCCGAGGTGATAAATTACTTGAGGTTTACAAGTCTTCACGATGTTCATGACCTGGCTGAAATTTCCCAGGTCTCCCCGTACCACCTCAACCTGATCCGCAACTTCATCCAACAATTTGGTTGAGGGATTGATATCAAAAACGAACAGGTCTTTTTCCCCTTTCTCAAGGAGAAGCCGAACGATCTCGGCGCCTATAAACCCTGTTCCGCCGGTAATTAGAGTGCTCATGAATACCTCCTTCTTCGATTAAATGTAAACATACTGTTATGGCCTGAACCTCAGTGAAATTTTCCATCTTTCACCTTTAGAACAGAGACCTCGTGTGGTTCGTCGTTTCGCCCATCCATCCCCATGGGCTTCATCCCCGGTTCGCACTCCCATATTCAGGGAACAAACCGTCTCGCTTATGCTAAGGACGAAAACTTAGCTCTCATGGTACAACTGTTTGAGACGCGTGAGGAACTCCCGATCACGTTTCTGAATCGCTTTGTCCAGATCGTCCTCGGTGAAATCCACCGCATAATCATAGAAGCCTTTTCCGCTCTTTACGCCGTCATGACCCTCTGAAGTCAAACGCTTCAAAGCCGCGGGGACATCCTGAGAACTCTGTATTTCAGGAAGCAAATTCTCAAGCACGCTCAACCACAATTGAAGACCGCCAAGATCCATTGTAAGCAGGGGTCCAATGCTGGCTAAACGAAATCCAATGCTTCCTTTAATGGCCCGGTCAATGTCCCGGGGGCTCGCCACGCCCTTCTCGCAGAGGTCAAGGACCTCCCGAGCCAAAGCCATTTGAATCCGGTTGACAAGAAAACCTGGGAGTTCCCGGTTAATTTTCACCGGCACCTTCTTAATCTTTTCCATCAGCCGGTAGGCCG
>JAIOSR010000197.1 GCA_021107495.1 Desulfobacterales bacterium
AAACCTTGGGCCGAATCTTGAAGGCCGGGGTCCAGAAACTCATGTCCTCGGTTTCCCAGTCCTTTCCGATCACCCTGGGCTGGTTGGTAAGCCGAATAAAATCGGCAAAGGAATTGATTTCCACACCTTGGGCACTGGCGGATATCTTCCAGAAGGGCAGATATACGGTGTTTTCCCCCTGGCCCGGGACAAACTGATACTTCACAGGGATAAACTTTCCTTTTGACGCCTCCCAGGCCGTCTTGCAGTTGCTGCAAGTCAGGACCACGCTGTCTCTTTCACCGTCTAAGTTCCAGCCGCACTGCGGGCACAGGGTTGCCACAAACGTGAGTTGCCAACGCGGATTTTTGTTTATTGACGGCTCAAGGGCCTCCCGCCCCCCCGGAAGTTCGGTAATTGCCCTGTTTAGTACGGCATCAAAGAGCCTGTTATTCTTCACGTACAAAGGGAGATAGATAAGGCTAAGGGTCTCCCCGATATAGGCCCTGTGAAGGATACTCTCGGATGAAGAACCCGTGGAGAGTCTTCCTGCCCTTTCCAGTATTTTGCTTGCCTTAAGGGAAAATCTCAGGAACGAACCCTCTGTATCAGGTGTAACAAATTTCATTTTCATGGCCTGTGGCCTTAGGCCCAATGTCCCTGGAAGGCCATTTAGCGTTAAGCCCAAATTGGTGATGTCCACAATGCGGTGTCCCACGGACCTCTCCTTGCAGAAGAATACATTCCCCTTGAACCGCAGATACGGGGCATAAATGATTTCCTCATTAGGAGACTTGTGCGGGAGCACTAACCGGAAATAATTCGGGGCAAACAGAAAACTCTTTACATTGCAAAAGGGGCAGACCAGCAGATGGTCGGTTTCATCCAACTCGACAGGCGCCCCGCACTGCGGACAATCTTGCTCAACCGTAAAGCCCATTTTTTACCCCATTTTTTCCCCGCACTGATTGCAAAAAGAGGCGCCTGGCAGGTTTTCGGTCTTGCAATGCGAACATATTTGAGGAGTGGGTTTTTCGTCTGCCGGGTGACCGCACTTGGGACAGAACTTTGCGTTTGAAGGAAGGTTCTTGCCGCAGTTGACGCATTGATCAAAGACCACTAACTGGTGCCCGCAAAGGGGGCAAAACTTGGATTCCCTGGGAATGGGGTGCCGGCAGTCCGGGCAATCGATCTGCTCAGGCGCTTTGGCAACCTTAGCACCACCGCCGGTCGCCGGTCCGGCGCCCCCGCCCTGTTGGGCGAACGACTGGGCAAACATGGCCGGCATCATAAAGCCCATACCCATGCCCATGCCCGCACCTGCCTCGCCTTGCGACTCCGCGGCCTTTTCCATGGCCATGGCCGCCTTCATTTTGACCAACCCGTCCAGGTCCGTAAGCACACTGAGGCGGCTCTTGTCATCAATGGCCTTTTGTACGTCTGACGGTGGGGTTATGGATGTGATATACAGGTTATTCAAGGCAATGCCAAAGTGCGTAAAATCTTCCTGGAGGCGTTTTTGAAGGCCTTCGGAGAGTTCCTCATACCGGCCGGGCAGGTTGAAAAGGCTGTCCAGGTGCTCGCCCAAATGGTCATTGAAGCGCGAGATAATTACGCGCTTTAAATATTCTTCGATCTCTTCGGTCGTGAATTGACCCATGGTGCCCACGAGGCTGTTAATGAACAGCACCGGCTGGACTATCTGAATATTGAATACCCCGTGGGCACGTAGCCTGATAAGCCCCAATTCCGAGTCCTTGAATGCCACCGGATCCCTTGTGCCCCATTTGAGGTTGGGGAAGATCTTCATGTTGGCGATATAAACCTCTGCACGAAGCGGGCTGGTCCCTGCCCAGGGTATGGCTAAGATTTTCGTTAAAATCGGGATATTTCCTGTTTTCAAGGTATGGCGGCCGGGCTCAAACGCGTCGCATGCCTTGCCCTTGTAAAATAATACACCCGCCTGACTCTCCCGGAGAATGAGCTGTGCCCCGAATTTGATTTCACCTGAGCCTCCTTCCGGAATCCTGTGTACCAGTTCCTTTCCCGTTTCATCAAACCACTCTATGACCTCCAAGAAAACCACATTATTCGTGCCCATTAGCTCTCCCCCTTATTAAGTTGACATGGATAAACTTCACATTTTTTATTGGCTAAGTATACGGATTAAGGGACCTAAGTGTCAAGCAACAAAGGACAAACAGGACTGGCCCAATAAACTCCTTGATAACTTTTTTATGTTACGATATTTTTTATAATTTATCGGGGAACAAGGAAAATGAAAATAGCCGTCTGTCAAATCAACCCTGTCATAGCCGACTTTGACTACAATATCTCCCTGATCAAGGATGCAACGGATCATGCCAAAAGGTCGGGGTGCGTTCTTGCCATTTTCCCGGAAATGTCTCTTCTGGGCTATCCGCCAAAAGATCTTTTGGAAAAGCCCTCATTTATTAAGGAAAACCTGATGCGGTTGGAGAAACTTTCTTCTGAAATCGAGGGTATTTCAGTTCTTTGCGGTTACGTGGATAAAAACCCCATGGATACCGGGAAGGGTCTGATAAACAGCGTGGCCCTTATCACGGAAGGCCGGATAACAGCCAGGGGAGGCAAAAAGTTGTTACCCAGCTATGATGTCTTTGACGAAACCCGCTATTTTGAGCCTTCACCAGCAAGCCTTGTCTTTGAGATGGGAGGAAAAAAATGGGGGGTCACCATATGCGAGGACATATGGAATACGGCTGATTTCTCAGGGATACCAAAATATGGACTGGACCCCGTCTCGCAATTGGCAGGTAAAGGCATGGAAGCACTTATCAACATATCCGCTTCACCTTACAGCACCAATAAAGGGGCTCTAAGACTCAACATTATAAAGGAAGTGTCGATCAAGTACCGTATCCCTGCGATTTACTGTAACCAGGTAGGGGGAAATGATGACCTTCTCTTTGACGGCTCCAGCATGGTCGTGGATCAGAACGGAAGACTAATCCGTCTCGGCAGACAGTTTGAGCCCGATCTCTTTGTATGGGACACGGATAAGGAATATCCCGAAATCAGGGATCCCTGGCCTGTTGAGGAGGAATCCGTACTGAACGGGCTTATCATGGGTACAAGGGACTATGCCTCAAAGTGCGGGTTCAAAAAAGCCCTGGTTGGACTTAGCGGGGGGATTGACTCGTCGTTAGTTGTATTTATCGCCTGCAAGGCCATGGGTCCTGAAAACGTCATGGGCGTCAGCATGCCATCTCCCTATACCTCACAAATGAGCAAGGATGATGCGGAAAAGCTGGCAGACAATCTGGGGATTCATTTCCATGAGATACCCATTCCCTCCCTGTTTCAAGGTTATAAAAAGGCCCTGGCCCCGCTTTTTAAAGGGCTTGAAGAAGACGAAACAGAAGAAAACATTCAGGCCCGCATCCGGGGCAACATTTTGATGGCACTGTCCAATAAATTCAACACATTGCTCCTTACAACGGGAAATAAATCAGAATTTGCCATGGGATATTGCACCCTGTACGGGGATCTTAGCGGCGGATTGGCGGTCATATCAGACCTCCCCAAAACCTTCTGCTATCGGCTGGCCGATTATATCAATAGAAACGGTGAAATCATTCCTCAAAGAATCATAGAAAGGCCCCCATCTGCAGAACTGAGACCGGATCAGACCGACCAGGATACCCTCCCGCCCTATGATGTACTGGACGATATTTTAGGGGCCGCAATAGAGAAAAACCTGGGGTTTGACGAAATTGTAGCCCGGGGCCATGATCCTGTAGTCGTTCGCGATGTCCTTGGCCGCCTGGTCTTCAACGAATACAAACGCCTCCAGGCCCCGCCGGGCCTTAAAATAACCTCAAAGGCGTTCGGATATGGCAGGCGATATCCTATTGCCAGGGGAAAGGCAATCTATTGACAAAATGGGTATAATTAGATAGATTGTAAAACGTTCGGCCCTTGCAATAGAGTTCCAATATGCGGGCATTTTTTTAGATGGCTAAAAGGTTACGACAGATTAAACTCGTAAATGCCTAAATAACTATGGGGTATTTTATATGGAATTAGTAAGAAAGATTGTCTTATGGGGTTCCTTGGCGGCAGTTCTTTACATGCTCCTGGGCTTTCACTATGTTTATTTCGGGGGAACGAGGGTCAAGATGCTCAAAAAAACAAATTTGACCATGATGGAAACCTTTACCGATCTTTCATCAGAAGCGATAACTAATAAAAAAATCCTTCAAAATGATGCACTTCGGGACGCCGGCTTAGCAGACCTTTTGGTAGACATGGGCAGGATGAGTGAAAAGGAGAGGGACAAGATAATGGCAAAGTATGAGGATGAATATGAGTAGCATCAGACCTCAAAATCGACCTTGATCTTGAACATTTTTACAGCCGGCAGGTTTAAAAGTTCTTCTACCCCCGTCTCCTCGGATATATCTCTTAAGGCATTGTCTATATATGCCATATCTTCAGCAATAAAGGTAAACCAGATATTGTATGCATGGTTTCTCAGGTAGTTATGGGTAACCCCGGGGTACCGGTTTACCACTTCAACAAAATGCTCGATCTTTTTTTCAGGCACCTTTGCTGCGCAAAGCGTGCTCGCGAAATTTAGATGGCTGGATTGAAAATTCCCCCCGATTCTCCGAATAATGCCTTCCTCTTTCAGCCTTTTTATCCTCTCAATGACCTCGGACTCTGACAGGTCAAGCCGTTTACCCAGTTCATGGTAGGGACGGGATGTAATGGGAAAATCCGACTGGATCTCGTTCAAAATACTTTTATCGATATCATCCATAGTTTATACTTTAAACGGTCCTAAACCGAGCAGATGAACAAAACCAAATATGTCAGCCATGAGCTATGATCTTAGGTTCATAAGAACACAATGGTTCCTCGGCCAGAAAATCACCGGTGGCCTCATAGGCCCTTGCCCTGCACCCGCCGCAAAACCTGATGTATTCGCATTTGCCACACTTTCCTTTGTAGGATGAAAAGTCCCGGAGTTTATTGAAAATCTGGGAATCACGCCAGACCTTGCCAAAAGACGCATTCTTCAAATCGCCGCAATTCAACTCCAGGTAACCGCAGGGCTGAACAATGCCGTCATGAGAAACAAAACAGAACGCCGTTCCCCCGAGGCAACCGCGCGTCACGGCATCGAGGCCATAGGTATTGAAATCGACTTTTTCTCCTTTGGCATGGGCCTCCTGGCGCAGGATCCTGTAATAATGAGGTGCGCATGTGGCCTTCAGATGAAGGGGGACTTCATCTCTTTTGTTGTAGAACCAGTGCAGGAGTTTTTCATATTCCTGCGCGTCAATTTCCTGGTTCACCATTTCTTTAGCGCGACCAGTGGGTACCAGCAGGAAAAGATGATGGGCCGCAGCGCCCAAACGAACTGCAATGTCCAGGATATCTTTGATCTCATGGACATTATGTTGAGTGACAGTGGTATTAATCTGAAACTCGACACCTGCTTCCTTGAGTAAATCTATACCCGAAAGAGCCTTCTTGAATGCCCCCGGTACCATCCGAAACCGGTCATGCTGTTGTTCGTCTGCACCGTCAAGGGAAATACTGACCCGCTTTATACCCGATGCCTTCATCTTATCAATTATACCGGGATTCAACAGGGTACCGTTTGTGGCCATGACCATACGAAGCCCCAGTTTGGTACCGTAGTCTGCCAAATCAAAGACATCCCCTCTTAAAAGGGGTTCCCCGCCGGTCAGGATAATAATGGGCTTACCTACGCGGCGAATCTGTTCCAGGATCTCAAAACATTTTTCCGTATCCAGTTCACCGGGATAAGGGCCCCGTTCGGACCCGGCCCTGCAGTGGACACAGTTCAAGTTGCATTTTCTCGTGACCTCCCAGGCCACGAGTCTTAGCTCATTCTTATGTGTAGATGTAGTTTCCATACTGCTCACCTCAAAACCTTTTTAGGACCTTTGACGTCCGCTGTCAAGAAACTCGTCGATAGAGGATTAAATTGAAAACGTTAATAAGACATTAATGCCCCGGAGAGTGTCCATCCCCAGCTACAAAATCCCCCCTGGCCCCCTTTACAAAGGGGGGGGGCTCTAAGGTCCCCCTTTTCTAAAGGGGGATTTAGGGGGATTTTTGAGGCGAAACCATCGTTGGTCTGCGCCGTGCTTTTACACAGGCAGGCGCAAAAAGCCTGGTCATGAGCATGTGGTCGGTTCCTGACAAAAAAACCAAAGGACAATTGAAAATCCAAACATTTTGAGGTTTATATTTATAACCAGTCGTCATATCAGATATAATCCGGCTAATCGTTAAGGAGGTTTGACAGTATGTCATGGAATCTTGAAGAAATAGAAACCGAAGTATTGGACCTTATTCTCGAAGATAGAGCCCGACTTGCTGAAAAACTTAGATTGAGTCTTGATGCGCCCTCTGATGAAGAAAATTTGCACCTCCGGGTTGTCGAAGCCGAGAAACGGCTCCAGGCGCTTAGGGAAGGTAAAGCCAAAGAAATAGCCAAAAATGGCAAAAAGTTACTTATGGCTTAAGTTTTTAAATTTTAAAAGAGCGTCCCGCTCTCATCATTGGAAAAAAAGGAGAAAGACGGTTTTAACGGTTACATACGAATGCTCATGTCCTCTCAACTGCCCCTGCCCCAGACCGATAAATGGATATAACCATTCTTTATATTTATAATCCTGATAATCTGCGCCAATCTGCGTCCAAGTAATATTCACTGATTTAAAATACCTGCCGCTTCTTTGGCAAAATAAGTAAGGATAATATCAGCGCCCGCCCTTTTGATGGAGGTAAGCATCTCCATCATGACCTTTTTTTCGTCGATCCAGCCTTTCATTCCCGCTGCCTTTACCATGGCGTATTCACCGCTCACATTGTATGCGGCAACAGGGACAAGGCTCAGCTCACGGACCCTTCTGATAATATCCAGGTAAGGCATGGCAGGCTTCACCATGATGATGTCCGCGCCCTCCTCCATGTCCAGCTCAGCCTCTTTTAATGCCTCAATGGCATTGGCCGGGTCCATCTGGTAACCCGAGCGATCTCCGAACTGGGGCGCTGAATCAGCGGCCTCTCGAAAGGGACCGTAAAATGCAGAGGCATACTTTACCGCATATGAAAGGATACCTGTATCCTGGTAATTTTCCGCGTCCAGGGCATTTCGAATGGCTGCCACGCGACCATCCATCATATCTGATGGAGCAACAAAATCCGCGCCCGCCTTTGCATGGGTTAGGGCCTGGCGCGCAAGGAGTTCTAAGGTCGCATCATTATCCACCTTGCCATCCTTGATTACCCCGCAGTGCCCGTGATCCGTATATTCGCAGAGGCAGACATCCGTTATGACCGCCATTTCCGGCAACCGCCCTTTAATGGCCGAAACCGCCTGCTGCACGATACCGTCCTCGGCCCATGACCTGCTTCCCTCTGCATCCTTTTTGTCCGGAAGACCGAAAAGAATAACAGAGGGAATCCCCAGCGCCCATAGTTCTTCCGCCTCTTTTACAATAGTATCAACCGAAAAGTGGTACTGACCCGGCATGGTTGAAATAGGTTCCTTCTCCCCCTGGCCGTACTTAACAAAAAGCGGAGCAATAAAATCCTTCACAGAAAGGGTCGTTTCCCTCACCATATCCCTGATTGCGGAAGTCCTTCTGAGTCTGCGCGGTCGTATTATCATTTTCCATCTCCCACCTTTCTCCTGAAATAATCTTTCCTTATGCAGCCACTGGGCATTGGTGAAAATCTATTTTTAAGGCCTTTAACGTCCACTGTCAAGCAACTCGTCGATAGATGCCGAGAACTTTTGACTATTCAGATATCATTATATAAAATAGACAGCGAGGTAAAAATCATGCCAACCGGCGCATGCGGCATAAACTGCGATGTCTGCAAATTGAGGCTCATGGGGATCTGTTCCTCGTGCGGATCCGGAAAAAGCGATGCGGCCTTGAAAAAATTAGAGGCCCAAAAACGCATTTTCGGAAGCACCTGCACCATCCTGGAATGTGCCAGAACCAATCAGATTGCCTATTGCTTAAGAGACTGCAATCAGTTTCCCTGTAAAAATTTCAGGTTCGGCCCCTATCCTTTTGCCCAATCATTTCTGGACATGCAGGAGAGGCGTCGTCAGGAACACCCACCTGCCCTGGATCACAACAAAAGACCCATCAACGTGCCCCATGAATTCTGGGAGAAACTCAAGGCCAGGGACTTCAACCGGCTCATGAACCTCACCTTAGCGCAGACCGAGTCAGAAGGCGTTCTACGTTTTCACTCCCTTAACGAAGATATTTTGATCGATACTGAGAGCGAATGCCTGAAAAAGCTTAGCACCGGTGTACAATGGAACAAGACAGACGACCCCCTGTTTGAACTGGTCACCCTGCTCTATTTCGCCGGTGTCAAAAACTTCCACCCCCTTGGCAGGGACCTGGTGAGCACCAAGGATTTAAAAGAGGCGCATTACTTTAAAGGGCATCACCAATTGGACCTGGCCCCTCTTCTGGAGCGATACAGCGATGATATGGCCGGTTTCAATGAGGCCGCGGAGTTCCTGGAGGGAACCCCCTTGGAAATGGCCGACTCCGCTTACATGCTTTTGCCGTTTCCAAGGGTACCGCTGTATTATCTTTACTGGAAGGGGGATGAAGAGTTCGAACCAAAAATTTCGGTCTTATTGGATAGATCCGTTGAGGACCATTTCTCGGCTTCAGGCATCTGGTCACTGGTAAATATGGTCTCAAGAGCCTTGCTGCAGGGAGCTAATCCGCTGAAAAAATGACCGGGCTTTACTTGATGGGCTCCTCAATTCTCATAACATCCCGAAATCAAATTTATTTGTATTCACGCCTTATTGTGCTATATTGAATTTCCTGAGGAGACTAAAAAAAATGGAAAACGAACAGATGACTAGACTTGAAGTGGGAAGACCGTTCCCTTTTCCCGTACCGAACAATGAAGGCGCCGTCATGGGACTTTGGGAAGTGGGACCTGTGGTTCTCATTCAAAAATTCGGGGTAAAGGCGGAAGATGAAACCGCTTTCAAAAAAGGATTTGAATTTTACAGCTATCTTGAAAGCCTGACACCACTTCCAATCGCCATGTGGGTTTTTGAATTTCCCGAACCCATTGGTTTGATAGACACCGCCTTCAATGTAAAAATTGCGCACGGCGAGTGGTTAGCCTCCTACCTAAACACCAAGGTGGGCGGCGTGATGAATGCATTCTATATTTTCCTTCTGGACGGAAAGATATTGCGTGGAACGAAAATCGTGGGCCTGAATCCGGAAGCAGTAACGCTTTTCCACGGAACTATCCGCAAGCAATTACAACTGACGTATACCCAGGAGGAATTCAACCAAACCCTTGTCAAACTTTTTCAGGTTAGTTCACGTGAACTTTTTGAGACGGGAAAGATTTTTAGCTTTGAGGCAGGGAAAACGGATCACATAATCTCTTCATCCG
>JAIOSR010000364.1 GCA_021107495.1 Desulfobacterales bacterium
ACGGGAAGCCCTGCCGATTTCAGGCATTCAGCAATATACCGGGCCGCGTGCATGTTCCTTTTTTCAGACGGAAAAGAAGGAAAAACATGGACAGGTACCTGGGGAAAACAGGCCTTAAGATTTTGACGGATTCTTTCCGTTTTATCACTGAAAAAGGCCACCACCATGTCCGCCCGGGAGACCGGCAGGGAGTGCTCATCCGGGCTATCCAAAAAAAGCCTGTGCCAGCCGGCTCTCTCAAGATCAAGGCCATGTCGGACAAAAGACCGGATATAATCAAGGCCGGGTTGCCTGCCCACAAAGGTGATAACTGCCTTGCCCGCCAGATCGGCCAGGGAGGGTAAAACCATGAGCGTGTCTCCCAGTGCTCCCGGCCGGATGATCAGTACGTCCAAAAGGTCACCTTACCAGTTGGGTGAAGCAACGACCAAGACGACACAGTCTTCATCGCCATTGTTTTTCAGTGCATGCAGCGAACCTACGGGGATCCATGTGGCATCACCGGGCCCTACCTGCCTGGTTTCATCATCCACACGCATCTCACCCGATCCGCTCAGGACAAAATAGATCTCCTCCATGGGATCGATGTGCCCTTCGATTTCCTTTCCCGGGGCCAGCCTTGCAATGGCCAAAAAACCGATCTCTTTTAGTATTCGGCGGTCCAGGATCATCTGTGCGATGGCCCCGCCGTGCGCAAGATAAGTAGTATCCAGGACTTCCTTGTCATTAACATGTCTTACGATCATATAAAAAAATCTCCTTTTTTAAAGCGGCCAAGCCGCCCGTTATAAAATTGCGAAGCAATTTTATAACTTGATTCAGGTCCGTTAAAAGGTTTATAAAATGGAAAGCCACTCCCGCGAAACATGGTCTTGAGAACCTGGGCAGTAGGGTCGGCCAATGTGCCTACCCATTAAATTCCGGCGGGCACGGTGGCCCGCCCTACGCAGGATCGTTTGGGCGGAACAAAATCCAGCAATAGGAATATACTCAAAAATTCCAAGGGTGCCAAATGAAAAATCAGAAATTGGATTCCCGTTTGAAGTTGGTTCAACAGGCCGATTTGAAAGACAAGGTGGTCCTGGTCAGGGTGGATCATAATGTTGTAAAAAAGGGCCGGGTCAAGGATCCGTACCGTATTGATTCTACTTTCGGGACCATTTATGCCATTGCTGAAAAGGGAGGAAGGCCCATACTCATGACCCACGTGGGCAGACCCAGGGACAAGAAGACAGGAAAAATAAAATGCCGGCAAGAGGAGTCCATCGGCCCGGTGGTCAAATATTTGGAGGGAAAACTCCCCATCAAGATACATGTCCAGGATTTCCCCGAAGACCCTGATAATGGTATCCTGCATTTAGACGAATCCATAAACCCGGCAATTGAAAGGCTTAAAAAAAGGGAAATCGGGATGATCTACCTCCCGAATTCACGCTGGTTCCAGGGAGAACAATCCGAGGGCCCTTTACGGGATGCCTTTGCAAAAGAGTTAGCTTCCGCTGCCGATATTTATATCAATGATGCCTTTGGCTCATATCGCGCCCATGCATCCACCTATGATGTGGCCAAACATTTACCCTCATTTGCAGGTATTCTTATCCAGAAGGAACTTGTGAATCTCCACAGGGTGCTTGATCCCGAAAGGCCCTTTGTGGCAGTCATTGCCGGGGCAAAATATGATACAAAGATCGGCCCGCTAAAGGCCCTTTACAGCAAAGTGGACCACCTGATCTTAGGTGGACTCATGTACAACACATATCTTTCGGCCAAGTACGGGGTCCGAATAAGAGGGGTCTCGGAAGAAGACAAGGCCCTTGCAATGGAACTGGTATCAATGGATAAAACGGAAAAAAAGATTCTGGAAATGCCACATTTAGTGGAGTCTGACATTGCGGAGGAAAAAACTGCCGGGCAATACAGATCCATAAGCATTGATGATTTTAAGCAGGATAAAGAATTTCAATATATCCTGGATCTTGATCCGGTTTCCTTTGAAGAACCAAATGTAAAGGATGTCATTGGTTCGGCAAAGACGATTTTTGTAAATGCGGTCATGGGATTAATGCCGCATTTTTTTGAAGGCTCCCGGGCATTGTATGGTCTGATTGCCTCCAACAAGTCGGCCTGGAAGCTTTTTGGGGGTGGGGATACGCTCCAGGAATTAAAAAATTTGTGTCCCGGGATCTATATGTCGGGCATTGATGCCCCTGATACCTACTACTTTACGGGAGGGGGAAGCGTCTTAGCGGCCATTGAGCAGGGAAGCCCGTACCGGTTGAAGCCTGTAGAGGCGCTCATGGAAACGTAAGTTCTCATTATAAGGAATTCCCAAATGCCCGTCACACCCATCTTTGATTCCAAAAAGACTGCACGGCCAATGCGTGTGGCTGCCTTTATGTCCGGTTCCGGCACCAACATCATAAAATTGATCGAAAAGGAAAAAGCCCTGAAGGCCGGGGAAGCCGTTTCTCCCTTTGAAGTGATCTTTATTTTCAGCGACCGGTCGGACGGGGCCTGTGCCGGAGAAAAAATCGCATTCGATAACGGGCTCCCTTATTTCAGTTATGACACACGGGCGTTTCACCGGCTAAGGTCTCTGAAGCGGACCGTCCTTACCCCCGAGGGCATGGCGGCCAGAAAAAAATATGATCGTGTAGCCATGCGGCTGGCAGATGCGTTTGAGATTGATGCTATTGCCCTGGGGGGATACATGAGTTACATCACCCTGAACCGTTGCGTAAACGTGCATCCTGCCGATCTTTCAATTCGCCTGCCTGACGGTCGGCGAAAATATGTGGGAGACTACGCTGTGCGAGATGCCATTGCGGCCGGTGAAAACACGCTTCGCGCTTCCACACTCTGGACGGATGAGGGCGTGGATACAGGACCCCTGCTGATGGTTTCCGAGCCCCTTTCCGTTGAACTTCCCCAGCCCCTTGAGACATTGCGCAAGGATAACAAACGATTTCTGCAGATAGTGGAGGAACATCAAAAACGCCTCAAGGAAGTGGGAGATTGGATGATATTTCCCCTTACCATTGAAATGATTGCCAGGGGCCGCTTCGGGCTCGATGAGGACAATCGTGTTTATGTTGATGGTAAACCGGTGCCTAACGGGTATAAGGTAACGTAAGTGAATATCAGGGAAAAACGGAAAACAGACAGGCTCGTCTATGAGATCCCCGAGTCTGTATATGTTGAATTGAAAGTGAGAAAAGAACCTGAGAAGAAGGAGTTCTATGATCTGAAGGTAAAGGACTGTTCAAAGCATGGCCTTGGTATCTTGATAACTCAAAAAGATTTTGATTTGTTAAGTGTACTGAAAAAAGGAGATACAATACAGGACATATCGTTTTTTGCCAAGTGGTCGGTGTTTAATATCGATGGAACGGTACAGCATAAGACGAAAATTGAGGAGGGTGAATACAAAGGTTGCTACATCTTAGGGATAAAATCACAGGACATAATAAGCAATTGCAGGCCGGAATATTTTTGAGGTTTTCGGCGTTGTTAATTCACACAGGATTTATCGCGTCCTTTTGTTCTTTTTTTCTACCCGTACATCTCGTGTACCTTATCCACAATACCCTCTCGTTTTAAATAGGCGCGAGGATCAGAATCCGATTTTTTAAGAACCTTCTTTAGGTAGTTTTTCTGCCTTTCAATGGAATCTATATACAAATTTGTCTTGATGTCCCACCGCAAGGCCAGGTGCAGACGCATAAACCGGTCTGTCATGTCGGCAGTCTTTTCCATGCGATGGGCTATGAAATCGTAAAAACCCAAGGTTTTCCGGAGAAGGTCCACCTCATTTTTGTAGTCACCAACCCCCCCTTCCCTGAATTCGTAATAGAGAAACAGGAGTTTTTCTAAATACGTGCGGTCAGCCATCTGGGCTAAAATATCCGCCGAACCTAACAATATACCGAGAAGTTTTGCCTCGGCAGTGGAGAAAGAAACGGCAGACATTTCCACATCGAGGTCCGTGCAAAGGATCATGGCGCGGCCGGCAATAATTTCCTCGTCGGAAAGGCCGTACTCCGCGCCATGGCGTTCTAAAAAATCCATGCCGCGTTGAACATGGCCGATTGTATATTTGCCCCCCGTGCCCTCCTTGTCCTTGTCTTCCTGGATATACCCCACGTCGTGAAAAAGCGTGGCTATCAATCCAACATTAATAAGTCGTGGGGTGAGGTTTTTGCCATCAATAACGGCGCCGTGGATCAGCCGTGCCATAGCAATTAAGTCATCGGTGGTGTGGCGGAGGTCGTGGTACTCGGTATTGCAGGGCTGGTAACAGGGATAGGTCCCCATATAAAGGCTGACCGTATCATTGAATGCGGACGTGATCGGGCCGGAGTCAACATCGGAAGAAATAAGGCCGAGGATATAAATAACTTCCTCCAGAACGGCCTCAGGGAAATCCATTTGTATAAGGTCGGCAAGTTGCCTTTGCTTCATTATCCCTCCCTTCTAAATCCATTGGATATTGAGCAATTGCCTTCTAATGAATTTTGCGCTAATCAATATGAATATTACAGTATTATACGCACATATGCAAGCACAACTATTTCCTGAATTTCTCGGATAAAAGATTTACAGGTTTGTTTCTGAATCCATATTCGCAATAAAACAGGGACAGAACATTATAAAGTCGCGAAGCAATTTTTATCTTGAACTGCATAAAATCTCAAGAAAAAATGAAAATGAGCAGAAAAGGCGTGAATAAAGGGACCCCCTCCTGGCAAGATGGAACGATTTCAAAACATTAGCCATTTAAAAAACTGAGTAATATTCCAAAATGCTAAAGTATTACGGAGCATTTTGTTTTGAAGATTCAGGTAAAAGTGTTAGCGTCTTTTTTTAATTTCTAAGCTACAACATGGGAAGGAGAGATGGGAGAGAAAACCGTGACAAGGCCTAATGTTTTCCGCGTCAAAAACGCAATGCTCATTGCCAATTTGATCGCCAATATGATCGGTGTCGGTGTCGTCCTGTTTTTGACTCGCGGTACGGCTTTATCTCAAACATTGGAGCTCATGGAATTGTCCCGGCGAATTCACATGGTCTGGATGCCTTGCGCTTTCTTACTGCCCATAGTGATAGTTTTATTTTATGAGCGCCCTATAAGGCGTTACCTGAGTCTTGAGTACCGGCACAAGCCAATACCGGATGAGATTATCATGCAGGCGCGAAGAAAATTGCTCAACGAACCTTTCTTTATGATCGCCTTAAACCTGGGCATATGGCTTATCGCCGCCGTGCTCTATCCAACGATCTATTGGATTTTTGATTTTGGGAGGCCCGTAATCCATCAGGCGTTTTTCATTAGCCTGCACACGGGCTTGATTACAACTGCCGTTGCTTTTTTCGTGTTAGAGCATGTTTTACAACGGAGGATAGTGCCCCACTTCTTTCCCGACGGGGGCCTTTATATGACGCCCAGAACCCTGCGCATCCGTATCAGCACGAGACTTGCCGCCCTCATTTTTGCCTGCAACCTGGTCCCATTTATTTCCTTTCTCAATACAGTGCAAGGGACATCCTACACCAATCGTGACCCTGTCCAGGTGTTGGAATATTTGCGATCCTCCATATCAACCAACGCCCTCCTTTTCATGGGAGTCGGCATCTGGTTGACCTTTCTGGTGAGCAGTAACCTCAAGCGACCTTTGGAAGAAATCATTCGCGTTTTGCGGGAAATCCGGCATGGTCGATTTGATAAGAAGGTACTTGTGACCTCCAATGATGAGATCGGTTACACTGGTGACGTGATTAACGAAATGACAGAGGGGCTCAAGGAGCGCGATTTCGTCAAAGAAACCTTCGGCAAATACGTGACAGAGGAAATACGAGATGAAATCCTTTCCGGAAAGGTACCCTTGGATGGAGAACTCAAGGAGGTAACCGTGCTTTTCGCCGACCTCAGAAATTTCACTCCAATGGTTGAATCCACCTCGCCCAAGGAAGTCGTGAGGATCATCAACAGCTATTTCAAGGAGATGGATGAGGCTATCAGAAAACACCATGGATTGGTGTTGCAGTATATCGGGGACGAGATTGAGGCAGTATTCGGGGCACCGCTTTACAGAAAGGACCACCCTGTAATGGCGGTGAAGGCGGCCCAGGAAATGAGAAAGCGACTCCTTGCCGTAAATCAGGGTCTTGAACAGAGTGGTTATCCTCCCCTTGGTCATGGAATCGGCATACACACGGGAGAAGTGTTGGCTGCCAATATCGGCAGCCCTGATCGTTTGTCGTATGCACTTGTGGGTGACACTGTAAACCTTGCGTCACGGCTGCAGGGTCTCAATAAGGAGTTCGGAACGGAAATTATCTTGAGCGCATCCACCCGAACACACTTGAATGGAAATTTCCCGTTGAAAAAATTGCCTGCTACCAGGGTAAAGGGCAAGAGCCTGCCTGTGGAAATTTTTAGCCTGGAGTAGGGAAAATGGATTGGGGTTGAGTCTCTCGCTTGACATAGATGTTTGTTTCCACTATGTATTTTAAGGTAAAAATCATTTTGCAACCCTTAGAACCGTCCAAGCCGGGACGGATGTAAAGATTTAAAAGGAGGAGGATGATTCTATGGAATATTCAATAAGCCCTGATGGAGAAAAATTCAAGATCCCTGATGAGGATGATTATACAAAGGAATACGAACGGCTTGAAAAACTGGTAAAGGAAAAAAGAGAAGAAGGCCTTGAGATTGTGGTGGTCATGGGTCTGGGCTTTGTGGGTGCTGTTATGGCCGGTGTGGTCGCCGATTCGGTTGATAAAAAGACCGGCAAGCCCGGCAAATTTGTCATTGGCATGCAAAGGCCGAGCACCCGGAGCTTCTGGAAAATACCGCTTTTCAACAAGGGCATATCCCCCGTAAAGGCAGAGGATCCCGAGGTAGCCCCCTTGATCGAGCGCTGTGTGAACCGGAAAAAGACAATGTCCGCCACCTTTACCTACGACGCACTCAAATTGGCAGACGTTCTGGTCGTGGATGTCCAGTGCGACTATCTCAAACAGGACTTGGGCAATCTCAGGAGCGGACATGCGGATATAAGCGCCTTAGAGGACAGTTTCAAGGTCATAGGAGAAAAAATATCTCCCCATTGTCTGGTATTGATAGAAACCACGGTCCCTCCCGGAACCACCGAATATATTGCCTATCCTCTTATTAAAAAGGCCTTTAAGGCAAGGGGAATTGCTGAGGAGCCCATGCTGGCCCACAGCTTTGAAAGGGTAATGCCCGGGAAGGAATATGTGCGGTCCGTCAGGGACTTCTGGCGCGTATGCAGCGGCATTAACCGGGAAAGCCGTGAAAAGATAAGTAAATTCCTGTCCGAAATCCTGAATGTGGATGAATTCCCCCTTACAGTCCTTGACAGACCCATTGAAAGTGAAACCTGTAAGATAGTGGAAAACAGTTACAGGGCAACTATCTTAGCCTTTCTTGATGAATGGAGCCTGTTCTCCGAGACCAACGGGATTGATCTCATTAAGGTGATCAATGCCATCAAGGTTCGACCGACCCACAGCAATATCATCTTCCCGGGGCCCGGAATCGGCGGTTATTGTCTTCCCAAGGACGGGGGTCTTGGCCTCTGGGCCTACAAGCATTTGATGGGTTTTGAAAACGATATATTCAAGATAACGCCGCAGGCCATTAATATCAATGACACAAGGGCATTGCACGCGGCCCAGTTGGTACGTGATGCTTTACGGAATATGGGTCTTATCGTAGCCGCCTCTCAGATAGCGGTTCTCGGGGCCTCTTACAGGGAAGACGTGGGAGATACCCGTTACAGCGGTTCTGAGATTATCGTGCGCAAATTGACCGAAATGGGGGCGGATGTAAAGGCCCATGACCCCTATGTGCAACACTGGTGGGAGCTTGAGAAACAGGACACATATCCTGCGGTCGGTGCAAGCTGGTCCCGCTTTTTCCGCAACCAGGAGCATCTGGATGAATTCCGAATGACCCCGGACCTGGAAGAGGCTTTGAAGGGATCCGACGCGGTTGTCTTGGCGGTCCGGCATCAGCCATACCTGGAATTAGTGCCTGAGGAAGTTGTCAGGATGGCCGGTGCACCGTTAGCGATTGTAGATTGTTTCGGGATTCTGGATGATGACAAGATAAGGCGGTACTTTGAGTTGGGTTGCGAGGTCAAGGGCCTTGGCAGGGGCCATATAAACAGAATAAAAGACAAAGTCAGAAAAGAGGGACAAGGAGGACAACCATGATAAAAAGAACTCAGATACTCATTTTGCTGGCCGCTTTCTGCCTTGTTATAAGTCCCCTTTTGGCCCATGCTGATGAATGGGGGACCATTACCATACCGGAGGGCAAACCCGTAAAGATCGGGATGGGCACCATGCTTACGGGTGATTATGCAAGCTTGGGGATCGATATCAAGCACGGCGCGGAAATGGCCGTCCTTGACCATGGGCCTATCTTGGGCCATTCCCTGATCCTTCAGGCCGAAGATGACGGGTGTTCAGGCCCGCCTTCCGTGGCAATTGCCGAGAAACTCTGCAATGATCCATTAGTGGTCGGCCTCGTGGGGTATATGTGCAGCGGGGGCAGCAAGCCTGCCTCGGATATTCACGACAAATACAAGGTGGTCATGGTTTCTCCATCCTCCACGGCCCTGGAATTGACCGCCCGCGGTATCCCCATCTTTTTCCGGACATGCTGGAATGACAGGATACAGGCCGAAAGGGCCGCCGCCTTCGCGATTAAGCGTGGTTGGACAAGCGTAGTTGTCCTTCACGACAAGAGTGACTATGGCCAGAGCCTGGCCGAGGATTTCGGGAAAAATATCGAAAAAAGGGGTGGCAAAGTCCTGGCCTCAGAAGGCCTGACACGAGGGGACAAGGATTTTTCGCCCGTGCTCACAAAAATAAAACCTTTGAGGCCTAAGCTGATCTACTTCGGCGGTATGGCCGCCGAGGGCGTCCTGGTGGCTCGTCAGATGAAAAGGGTGGGTTTGAGAAAGACCCATTTCATGAGCGATGACGGTTGTTACACTGAAAAAGATTTTATCCAGGCGGGCGGGAAGGCCAGCAACGGATGTTATGTCACTTATGCCAAAGAACCGGACCCCGCATGGGTAAAGAGATTTGAGGCAAAGTACGGGCCGAGACAGACCTTTTCACCCCAGGCATATGATGCGGCCACCATCCTGATGAGGGCCGTTGAGAAAGCGGCAAAAAAACAGCCGGACGGCAGCCTGATCATAGGAAAAAAGGCATTAAGGGATGCTATTGCGGGCACGGGGTATGACGGCATCACCGGTAGAATTGCGTTTGATGCCCATGGGGACCGGACCGGCTCCGTTGTGAAGATATACAAAGTAGTTGATGAAAATGGGAAACGATTTTTCAAACAATTAGAGTTCTGACCAACGCGAGTCATCCGTTGTCCGTTATAAAATCACATCTTTCCGTTTGGATCGCATCAAAAAAGGAAAGAAAGAATTGAACAACCGATAACAAACGGTGTCATGTCCTACCTCCTCAATCCGCAAGTCATCATCGATCAAAGCATCAATGGCCTGACCATTGGAGGGATTTATGCCCTGATTGCATTAGGTTACACGCTTGTCTACGGTATCCTTTTCATGATCAATTTCGCCCATGGTGAGATTTTCATGTTCGGCTCATTCGGGGGATTTGCGGCCCTGACCTATTTTGTAAACAGCGGCTTTGCCGATGCCCATCCCGGTCTCTCAATAGTCGCCGCTTTCCTGGCGGCCATGGTTATTTCCGCGATCCTCGGCGCCCTTTTGGAGCGGATCGCCTACAGGCCTCTGCGCAATGCGCCCAGACTCGCCCCGCTTATCAGTGCCATAGGCGCCTCCATTTTCCTCCAGAACCTCATGATGCTGATCATCAAGGCCCGTATGCAGGTGTACCCGGATATCATACCGGAGGAATTTCTCGAATTCGGCCAGTACAGCATCTCTTACTTCCAGCTTTTCATAATCTTCGGTTCTGTTTTACTCATGGTCGGGCTCTATTTGTTTATTCAAAAGACCAAAACAGGCAAGGCCATGCGGGCCGTGGCCGAGGACAGGGAGGCGGCCTCCCTCATGGGTATCGACGTGAACAGGATTATCCTGATTACCTTTGTCATAGGCTCGGCCTTAGCCGCGGTCGCGGGAGTCATGGTGGGGATTTACTATACCCAGATTGATCATATGATGGGCTTTATCCCAGGCATCAAGGCTTTTACTGCCGCTGTTTTGGGAGGCATCGGAAACGTGCCGGGTGCCATGTTAGGGGGATATTTTTTAGGACTGGCAGAGGCATTTGGAGTCCTGTTTATGCCAGCGGAATACAAGGACGTAATCGCATTCGGCCTCCTGGTTCTTGTCCTGATTTTCAGGCCAAGCGGCATATTGGGAGAGGTAGTCTCGGAAAGGGCGTGATGGGCATTAGGAAGACTGAAGAGAAATGTGAAATAAGTTCTCAATAAGTTCGGATATCCGACCTGGCATATTTCTTATAGGCGCTCTATAAACCTGCCATAATAATGTGGCCCGATTTTTGGGGTTTTGAGCAATTTGGCAGTAAAATACCAGCCGTTGGATATAATAAACCCCAAATATTCGGCCACTGCCAAATCCGATACAGGTGCCTTTTGATAGAGCGCCTCTAAAAAACAGGCCAGGTCTCCATCTATGAAAAGGGCTTGTCTACCACTGGCATGGTTTTAACCCGAACTTTTTGAGAAATTACGTAAGAAATGGTGAATACAAAAAAAATCTATCTGCCGATTGTGGTGCTTTTTCTGGTGCTGCTACCTCCCATGGTCGGCAATTACTGGACCCAGGTCCTGGGAAATATCGGCATTTATGTCATGCTGGGTATCGGTCTCAATGTTGTCGTGGGATTTGCAGGTCTCCTTGATCTGGGCTATGTGGCGTTCTATGCCATCGGGGCCTATGGGTACGCCCTTATGGCCTCCCCCCATTTCGGGATACACATCCCCTTCTGGGTGATGCTGCCCGGCTGTGTGGCCCTTGCCGCGGGCGGCGGGGCCTTGCTCGGGATTCCGGTCCTACGCATGCGCGGCGATTATCTTGCCATTGTAACATTAGGCTTTGGTGAAATCATTCACATCCTTTTGAACAACCTGGACCCTTTAACCAACGGGCCCAGGGGTCTTTTAAGGATTGACGCGCCCGCAATAGGAAATTTCGTGGTAAACAGTCCTTTCAGATGGTATTATTTGATCTTTGCCGGTATAATTTTTTCGGCCTTTGTTGCCGACCGACTCAATAATTCCCGCATTGGAAGGGCATGGATCGCTATGCGGGAGGACCAGGATGCAGCAGCCGTGATGGGTATCAACATCTTGAAATACAAACTGCTTGCATTTACAATCGGTGCCTCATTTGCAGGGATTGGAGGTGCCATATTTGCCGCCAGGCAGGGATCCGTCTTCCCGGAAAATTTTTCATTGATGGTTTCCATTAATGTGCTTTGTCTGATAATTATCGGGGGCATGGGAAGCATTCCCGGCGTCATCTTAGGGGCCGTTATCCTAATTGGACTTCCCGAAATCCTCAGAGGGGTGCATCAGTACAGGATGCTTGTCTTCGGCGGTCTTTTAGTGGCCATGATGATTTTCCGGCCGACCGGATTTATACCGTCTGCCAGAAGGAAGATGGAGCTAAGGGAATAGAGACCGGGGACTATGACCATATTACTCCAAACAAAAGGGCTCTCAAAACGATTCGGCGGGCTCACCGCCTTGAATAACATAAACCTCGAGCTTGAATCCTGCGTGATCCTTGGGCTCATCGGCCCCAACGGGGCAGGGAAAACTACTCTTTTTAATTGTTTGACCGGTGTTTATCCCATAGACGGGGGCGACATTATCTTTGAGAACAGAAGCATACGGGGCCTCAAAAGCCACGTTACCACGTCCTTAGGCATTGCCCGGACCTTTCAGAATATACGGCTTTTTGGCAGCATGACGGCCCTTGAAAATATTTTAGTTGGCCGGCACTGCCGCATGAAGGCAGGTGTCTGGGGTGCAATCGCCATGAACAGGAGCACCCTGAAAGAGGAAAAAGAGGCATTCGGGAAAGCCGATGAACTCTTGAACTTTGTGGGTCTCAAAGGTCAAGGGGACACCCTGGCAAAAAACCTGCCCTATGGAGATCAGCGAAGGCTTGAAATTGCAAGGGCCCTGGCAGTAAAACCCAGTCTCCTGTTATTGGACGAGCCGACCGCCGGAATGAACCCCCGGGAGACCGCAGAATTAACCCGGTTCATTGAACAAATCCGGACGGAACTGGATCTCTCCATTCTTCTCATCGAACATGATATGCGCGTGGTCATGGGTATTTCCGACCGCGTCACGGTCCTGGATTACGGGGTCAAGATCGCTGAAGGCAGCCCGGAAGAGGTCCGGAAAAACCCCAAGGTGATAGAGGCATATCTGGGACGCCTTGGCACAATGATGGGAAAGAGGGCTGTAACAGCGTAAGTGATTAGAGGGTGCTGAGTAGTTATGAACAAGGGACAGGGCCTCCTTACACTCCAGGACATCCACACCTATTATGGGAATATTCATGCCATAAAAGGGATATCCCTGGTAGTGCATAAGGGAGAGGTCGTTACGCTTATCGGCAGCAATGGTGCGGGCAAGACCACTGTTCTAAATGCCGTTTCGGGTGTTCTAAAATCAAGACAGGGTCGCATCGACTTTGAAGGGACCCGGATTGATAGTCTTGCTCCCCACAGGATCGTACGCATGGGAATCTCTCAGGTGCCGGAGGGAAGAAAGATCTTCTCCCGGCTGACAGTCAATGAAAACCTTGAAATGGGTGCATTTATCCGGAATGACATGAAGGAAATCGTCAAAGATATGGACGGAGTTTTTGAGCTATTCCCACGCCTCAGAGAAAGGCGGAGTCAAATTGCAGGCACCCTTTCGGGTGGCGAGCAGCAGATGTTAGCCACTGCCCGGGCGCTCATGGCTCGTCCACAGCTCCTGCTCCTTGATGAACCCTCAATGGGTCTTGCGCCGTTGCTGGTTGAGACGATATTTGATACCATACAACGTATCAGCGAGGAGGGAACTACTATTTTGCTCGTTGAACAAAACGCCTTGATGGCATTTGTAATAGCTACCAGGGGGTATGTCATCCAGACCGGCCGGATTGCCCTGGAAGACAAAATAGAAAACCTGTCAAAAAATGAGATGGTTCGGGATCTGTATCTTGGAGGGGATCTTGACTGATGTTCGCTTGATAGTTTAAGTCTTCATTTGTTCAATATTTATTTACACAGGTTCATTGTTTAGGGTTAAAAAAAGAGGATCATCTCCAAATTAGTTGATCGATGATCAGGATTCAAGGGGTCAAGGGGTCAAGTGAAAGACCTAATAATAACGATAATATGAACGTAG
>JAIOSR010000049.1 GCA_021107495.1 Desulfobacterales bacterium
GGTAAAACTGCCCGCAAGCAGAAAGAACCCCAGGCACAGAAAAAAAAGAGCACACCTTCCAAAACCTTTTTCAACTTGATTCCCGGTTGTTTTGTACATAATCTCCCTGTTTTCCTTACCCTACCGTTGCATAAACAACACGGCTTAGTATTACTAAAAAGCATTACGCACCAAGGTTTCCGCTCGTTTTCACAGGCATTTTAGGTCATCACTATTTGTGAGCTCGAGCAAGGCCCTCGAAAGCGCAGTGTTGTTTACCTTCGGTCTTCGCTACGCTATGCCCCGACAAGTCGGGAAAGCCGAGGGCACCGCATCTCCTTTGTTGTCAAGGGTTCGCAGTAGAGTACTACGGCTTCACCCTTGACGCCTCAGATCTGCAGAACCCTCAACTTTTGCAACGCTAGGGTTTATTCCGTGTTTCCTGTTATTTTTTTAAACTCGGACAACCCTCGCAGCTTTTGGAGGTCAGCGTCTTTCCGGGCCCATTCAATGGCTGATTTGTCTAATGAGACGGCCTTTTTCAGGTAGGCCAGGCTCATTTTTATCTCACCCATGACGGCACAGACGCACGCCAGATTATAATAAGGGTCAACATTTGCCGGTTTTAGCCGGATGGCCTTTTCAAAACTGCTGCGGGCAGCGGTAAAATCTCTGTCATGAATAAATATAACCCCTAAGTTGTTAAGTGCGTCCACATAACCCGGATCTAATCTGAGTGTTTCACGATACAGTCTTTTTGCATCCCTCAACCTGCCGCTCTTGTGAAAAAGCCTTGCTTTATTATATATTTTTATTGGATCAGCAATAGATACGAGAGACGCCTTTGGTATGGCCTTTTTGAATTTATGCTCGGATGTTGTCGTAATTGCCGGATCCTTAAAAGCAAACCAATAATATATACCAAAAGCAACTGAAATGAAGATAAAAATTATAGCAGTCCACAAAACCAAATTTCCGGGAAAAAGGCGTCCCTTTTTTGCAGGCCGTGAAGTAACCCCACTATACTCTTGATAATTTGTCTCTCTCTGTTTTTGAGCCTTTTTCAATGCCTCATTAATGTAGCTCATTGCCTTCCTTTATAAGCCTCACTTCCCCTCAAACTGATATAATAAGGCCCTTGTCCTGGGACCAACGACCCCATCTGCCAGTAAACCAAAATCCCTTTGAAACCTGGTAACTTCAGCATACGTTGATTTATCATAAATTCCTGTAGTATTAATAAGATATCCTATCTCACTTAGTATCTTCTGAATATTCATTACATCCGGACCTCTAACCCCTTCAACCAGAGGGTTGCTGATATCTTTGAACGGATATATCCATGAAACACTTCTTCCCCAGTGGTCCAGGATAAAACTTGTCATAACCTGCCGTTCATTGCCCTCTGCATCTATAGTGATGGCGCCGTCATCTGTCGTTTTTCGGATTACGAGATAGTTCCGGGCCGGAGAGGAAGAGGAAGGTGATCCTGCTACCTTTACCCTGAAAGGCTTTTTGAACATCACGTAGTATTCCGGCCCGATATTGAGTTCTACCAGGCCTAAATGAATCTGATTCGAATCATAGCTGCCTTCGCCGTTTATGGTATCGAAAAGATCGTAGAGTGTTGAAGCACTCTTCTTGCCATCGAGAAATAACTCCGGGGTCTTATTCAAGGACTTATGATTTACAGAAATACTATTCATGGGTTTTACAACGGCAGTCTTTTCAACATCTGAAGGCGGGCCTAAAATGGCATCCCTGAAGTTCCATCCGGCAAGGGCCGCGGCAATGACTATTAAAGTTAAAAGAATAGCCGATCTGATCTTTTTGCCGGACGAACCGGACACAAGGGGGTCGGCCTTTAAGTCTCCGCGAATATCCCGGATGGCTTTCCCTATCATTTGTTTTGTTATATTATGGCTTTCCTTGGTGTATGCGATGAGGAGCGCCCTGTCACATACGGCATTAATCCGTCTCGGATTACCCCTGGAGTAAGCATAGATTTTTTCACATGCATTCCGGGTGAAAGCAAGATCTCCCCGGCTACCTGCCACTACCAGTCTATGTGCAACATACGCCTGGATATCCTTATGATCCAGGGGCTTCAGATGATATCGCACTGTAATGCGCTCATCCAATTGTTTGAGGGAGTTTGTTGAAAGAATTTTGTTTAGTTCGGGTTGTCCGACAAGAACAATTTGAATCAGTTTTTCCTTTTCCGTTTCAAGATTGGACAGCATCCGTATCTGCTCAAGAACTTTATGGGAAAGATTTTGAGCTTCATCTATTAAGATCACTGCATTTCCGCCATTGCTGAAAGTAGAAAGAAGGAAATTATTCAGGGCATCAATATAATCCTTTTTGCTCTTGCCTGAGGGATCCGTCTCAATGCCGAATTCCTGATTTATTGCGATTAGCAGCTCCCTGTCCGAGATAAATGAATTAAATACCAGAGCGCTCCGGGTTGAGGCATTCAGGCGGCTGAGAAAGGCGCGGCAGAGGGTGGTCTTTCCCGTTCCGATACCCCCTGTTATGGTAACAAAGCCCTTTCTCTCGTTGACCCCATAAAGGAGGTGGTCGAGGGCCTCTTTATGATAAAGACTCAGGAACAGGTATCGTGGGTCCGGTGTTAAATTAAACGGACTTTCTTTGAAACCAAAGTATGAATAGTACATAGGCTTTTTTAATCTATATTCGCTAAAGAGGTAATAGCTCAATATTTAGGGGAAGAGGACTATCAGGGCGCAAGGCATAGGGCATAAGGCGCAGGGCATTTATAAATGCGAATTTTTCCTATTTCCTTGCGCCCTGCGCCCTTCGCCTTAAGCCACACTGAGATGGTTCACAAGAGCCACTCACACTATATAAATCTTCCTCCTATGTATTGAACTGAGACCTAAAGACTTTATGCCTGGCGAAAAGTCACAACTTGTAAAACGGCATCTATATAGCCGGATTCTCTTTTATTCTCCTTAATAGAGATCCTTTTGAGGAGAATAGCATTCCCTGACAATTCAACACGGTAAAGATAGTCAACTAATTGTTTTAAAGTAATTCCTTCCAGTTTTATCTCAACCATTGTTTCCTTGTAAGGGCCCGTACTTTGCATTTCGGAAGGCTTCATGTATTTAATATTATCCTTCACTGTGGTATCACCTGCCGTTTTTTCAAGAAAAGAGAAAAGCGTAAACCCCTTTTTACGTTTTTCAATTATACTCCTTATTCCCAGAGAACTTTTTTTGTAAGCCTGATATTCAGCGCTCAGAGCAGAGATCTCTTCAAAAACCTTCTCCTTAGACCTGCATACGTTCTCAAGGCGTTCTCTTTTTTGAAAAAAGGGTATAATAATAAATTGAAGCAGACAGAAAATTACAACAGCACATAAGGCCGTTGATACAAAATATTTTTCTCGTTTTGATAAATTCATTACGTTCTCTTTACAAAAAAATGAGTCTGCCTTTCCAGTGCGCTTCTGCCTGCCATAAATAAAAACATTTCTCACGCCCAGCCTGTCCCGCCCATTCGGGGCTCTCTTCGTTCGCTTGAGACGCAGAGCTATCAAAGTTAAATAGAGCTTTTGTTATGTTAACCGTAAATATCAGGACATTCGTTCAACGGAGTATTGATGAAAATGAATTTTCTGTACCAAAAATTATTCTCTTTCTCTGCGTTCTCTGCGCCTCTGCGTGAGATACATCTCTTTTTCATCACTGTGCCCGCTGCAATTTTATCTCAAACTTAACTCGTTTGCCTGTCCGATCAAGATTTGCCGAACTGATTGTAGCATGACTAAAAAAGACGGAAGATTCCAGTCCGTTCTTGATATTATCAACCGTGTTAAATGTATCCGTGTACCCAGTGATACGAACTGTGTCAGGATCAATTACCATGCGGATTATATGCACATTCAGTGAGCCGGGAACACGTTGGGATATATCCTTTAAAATGTCAAGGACCTTTCCTGCCCCCTTCATTCCCGGGTGTGACACGGCAGATCTTTTTGCCTCACTCAGCTTGACTTTCAGTTGCTGCAGAGGATCTACAATCCTCTTGACTTCCGGAAACGTCTGTTTAAATACCTCCGTGATTTTATGGTCCAGCATCCTATTCCTTTTTTCCATAAAATAGTAATCCACACCGAGATCAACGGCAACAAAAACGAGTATGACCAAAAAAAGGATGACGGACCTTCGAATTTCTTTCTTAAGGCCGGAATGCTGCTTTTTTATTTCGAATTCATCTTTCCTGAAATTGAAACCCTGGCCGTGTCTGCTATCCCGTAAAGCAAGTGCAAGTGCGCCATTCATCAATGCAGGATTCCAGTTTTCGGAAATATCCTCGTCCATGTGAACCCGTTTATCCCGGCCAAGGTTGATATGTTCTGCCGGAATTTTAAAAAAACGGCTTAGAAGGCCCTCTGTTTCCGGATTAAGGGCGCTGGTTCCGGTAAAAAAAATCCTTTTGGGACGAACGGTTTCATTTTTTTGTGATGCAAAGGCATGGATGGTATTTTCAACCATTGCACAAAGAGACAAAAGATTTGACTTAAATTGCACTGGTGTTCGGGTGTCAGTCTTTTTGCCATTGCCGATACCGGGAATGGTTGGGGGAATGGAAAGGCCATTCAGGGCGAACGTTCGAATCAAGACAACCCTTCTTTTGAGATAAAGCGCCATTGTTGCCATTTTCTCATTTATCTCAATGTAAATCCCGTCTTCCGGTGTCCCTTCCTGTCTTAAAAGCCATGAGACGACAGGGACACCCCTTATGTCCAAAATATCGGGATCGATTCCTTGGCTGTTAATTTGTTCTAAATATTTGGAAATTAATGACTTTTTAACTGAGACAGCTAAAATTTCACTGTGCCCCGAGCGTTTATTGACGGTAAAATCTAATACCATTTCTTCTATCGGGAAAGGCAGCATCTGCTCGATTTCAAATGGAAGGGTCTGCCTGATCTTTTTGGTGTCCCTGAAGGGCATTTGAAGATTTCGGTACGATGCCTCCTCTCCGGGAATTGCAGTGATGCAGATATCATTAGCATGGCCTATGCGGTCAAGAAGCGACTTCATGGCATCGTCAAAGCCATCATTTCCTTCAATCTCAACCCGGTCGCATCCTGTGACCTGATACCTCTTCGGGTCACCCTTGACCTGGACCGCTGTGATCGCATCATCACTGATTTCAAGACCTAAGATTATTTTTGGCATACCGGAATATTACTCTTTTTTCCACGACAGGATACGAAATTTCCCATCTTTTCTTTCAACCATGGCCGTTATAAGTTTGCGCATGGAATCCTTAATCCCTTCTGCTATTATCTCAAAATTCGTGCTTGCAGTGGTAACGAGACCGGAATCAATGGCGATATCGCTCATACCAGGGACCTTGTTGTACCACTTCACATCTTTCAGATCATTTTTTTCATCTGCGCGGTATTCGACCATGTTTTCCAGCATTCCTTGATCAATCTGATCAGATAAGTGGCTTAAAACTACAGGGTGGGCCGTATTAATGTTCATTTTGCCGTCACCGTGGGTGGTCAAATAGGCTGAGATGCCGGGGTTGTCCTTTGTGCCGTAAAAGAGCTCTCTGGTAATTCCCCTGACAAAAAGTAGTTCTTCCGGAAAATCAAGCTTCCCGTTTTTACAGGAGTAAGGCTTTTCTTTGGCCATATAGTAGGAATTTTCGGCACCAAAGCGGGTAACCTCATCATCAGGATCAATCCAGTCTTTAATAGCATCAATGATATTGCTCACATCTTCAGGATCGAGACCGAATTGCTCTGAATTCAGGAATCTTGTCAGGATGTTTTCTTGTGCCGGATTAAAATCTCCATTCTGATCAATTAGCTGATTGATGTTAATCCTTCCTGAATGATCTATGATCCGGACATCCAGATTACCATCATCAAAAAGGGATGTTAAGACGGAAGAAAGGGATTCTGAATCTGCCCATGCCTCATTAAGTGTATCAAAATCATTTTCAGAGGCGTCTTTAAGAAGAACCGCTAAGGAAAAAGCAAATCCTGACCTGGCAATAGATGTCAGCCTGACCCCGTCTTTGAGATTTGCAGCAGAATAGAGATCGGATCTCATAGTCCTGTTGAACTGTAGAGTCAATGCTACAATGAGGCTAATGACCAGGATCGTGAGGATCAGGGCAAAGCCGCGCTCATTTTTAATTAGTTGTTTCATGCAGGTATCTGCCCATTGGAAGCGAAACGTCTAAAATAAACTTAACAGGTATTTCAGTATTAGAATTGTCAATAAACGATAGCTCGATCTCCACCATAACCGGAAACTTGTCTTTCAGTTCATCCCCTGTAGAATCCCATTTTTCAAGGGATTTAGCGTCGCCGTCATAATATGTGAAATCCACTGAAAACAGCCCTTCACAAAGAACCAACCCCCCTGTTTCCTCTTCGGGCGCCTTCTCGAATTTGGGTGTGTCGGATCGATATAGAATAAAGCCGTCACCATTTTCATTTTTCCCCACATAGTAACTTATCCCTGCTATGCCGGTGCCTTTTTCCTCCTCATCGAAGCCAATATGCGCCCTGGATATAAAACTGAGAGTATCTGCATCTCTCCCGTCGATCTCTGCATCTTTTCCTATAAAGGGGGTGGAATCATCAAACGGATTTTCTTTTGATTCGGATTTTTCTGTCCCGCTATTGAAATAAGCGGATTCCAGGTCTTCCTGCATTCTTTCAAGGGCAATACGGGCCATCCTGTAAATATTTGCCCTTGATTCCGTATGGTCCAGGACATTGAAAGTTCCCGAATAAGAGATAAAGACTGTCGAAAGAACGCTCGCAAATATGGAGATTGCGATCAGTATCTCCAGCAGGGTAAAACCTTTCTTATGTACCGAGATTATCACGCTAATAACTTTCCTTAGGGGGCGTTTTCCTTTTTGCCACTATTTAATCGGATTTTGGAACAAACAGTAACTCTCTGAGACGGTATTTGTATAGCTCATCCTCGCCCCAGGAGATTTCAAGGTCAATTTGTGCAAAATCATCAGTGATGTCTTCAATCTTATCAAGGTTTACGGAACTCAAGGTAACCTGCCATAGGTAGCCGGGAAAATCCTCTCCAAAATCACCGGAATCAGAGATCAGTTCATCCGGGTTTTTGAGCCTTATCTCGGCCATCTTACTCTGGGCCAGGAGGGCCGCCGTTGTATTGAATTTTGCCTCACTTGCCAAGGATACGCCCTGAGACTGGGACCCCAGTACGGCAGTAAGGGCAATAGCTATAATAGCCATAGCAACCATCACTTCAAGGAGGGTGAAACCATGGGATTTATTCGCCTTCGCCAGCATACCCTGCAGCTTGTTGCAGGGATGAATGGGGAGGCGAACCGCGTCGAAGCCCGCAAGGGCGAAGACGGGTTGGCTTCGGCGCAATTCCGCTTTGATACCCCGCAACTTGATACGGGGAGCTTCATTTTTTGTTGCCGAAAAGTTATCCTTCATGAGTCCTCAAATTCCATGTAATCCTCAAAAGCCTTTATTTTGCCAAGAAAAGGGCTCAAGAAAAGGGTAAATTGCCTTCCATCATCTGAACTCAGATGGATAGCTGACTCTTGCACATACCCCTTCTTATTAAAGCGGATGACAACAGCCCCGGTCTGCTTTTTACCCTTTCCCCGGAACCAAACATCAAGTACGCTAATACCTTCCGGGAGAGATGCGGCTTTTTCATTGGCAGACAGTCGCTCTTCTTCGAGCATTGCTTCCGAATCAGTCCAGAAACGATTAGCTTCAAGATCGAAATGAAGATAAAATGCCTTTTGCTCGCGAATCGCATCATTTCTCAAGCTACTGATTAAGCCGATCATTTTGCGTGAAGTACTCTTGAGTTTGTCGGTTAAA
>JAIOSR010000330.1 GCA_021107495.1 Desulfobacterales bacterium
GAGGGAGGGCTACCCCTCCCCCGCCATTTGAAGTAAATTCAAATGGTTCCACCCCTACCCCAGGCCGGGGCTTACCCGCCCTGGGCCTGTTGATGGACTTTTTACGAGTCCATCAAATTTTGTTCATCGTTAAAATTAGAGATTCTAATACCGTGAAAAACAAGAACAAAGACCAGCCAAGATTATCCACTAAAAGCGTCCTTATTCCCATTCTGTGTCTTCTGTCAGGCTTGATGTTCCAGTCATGCTACTCCTCCACGGCAGTGAAAGGAACTCCTGTGAAAGAACTGGCTCCGTCCAAGGAAGATATGGTCAGCAAAAACCTTCAGAGAAATAAGGAAAGGGAATCGCTTACAGAGATGAGAAAGGTCATGGAAAACAAGGTCTTCAAGGAAATAGACAGCGTTCCCGAATATCGTATCGGTCCCCTTGATGTTCTGGAAATCAATTCACATGTAGGGGACAAAGTCACGACTACCGCGGTTACTGTTAATACCAGAGGCAAGGTTTCCTATTCATTTATAGACAACCTTCAAGTGACAGGGCTAGCCCCCAGCCAGTTTGACGATATGCTTACTAAAAGACTGTCCAATTATATCAAGAGACCCAGGATTGATGTCTTAGTAAAGGAATTTAACAGCAAAAGCGCCCTGCTCATGGGAGAACTTGCTTCGCTCAGAGCTAATTTTTTGGGAAAAGGCGCAAGTGGCAAGATCAACCTGCAAGGCAAGACTACACTGATGGATTTGATTGTCCTTGCAGGTGGTTATACTGTTGATGCTGATATCAAAAAGGTAAAGCTGATAAGGGCAGGGAAAACCTACATTATTAACCTTTACGATATTATAGAAAAAGGTGACGAGATACTGAATGTCATCATTGATGATGGAGATGTGGTCGATATACCTGAACTCCCCGAATATGGTGAAAGGGTGTATGTGATGGGCGAGGTGGTTTACCAGGGGATCTATTCTCTTGAAGATGCTCAGGACCTCTTAGCCGCCATCTCTTTGGCCGGGAGCTTCACACGCTTAGCCAAGGAAGAAAATACACTTATTGTAAGGGCCTATGAACCCGGGAGAGAGCCTTTAGTCATGATGGCAGACCTGGATGCCCTCCTGAAAAAGGCCGATTTATCACAGAACATACGCCTTGAGGATGGAGACCTCGTCTATGTTCCTCGCATGCTTATAGCGGACATCAACGACTGGATCGCGAATATGTCGCCGTTACTCGATATTTTACTTTATCCGGCCAAGTTTGAAGCGGAATACTCCCTTCGCAAATATCTCCATCTTGACCGAAGACATAACAATATAGATCCATATCGTCGTTAATTAAATGAATCTCCCCGCGTTGAAACGCGGGGCATCTTAAAAAGCGTGGAGGGGGATTGCGTCCCCCTTGCCCCCGCACCGCATTCATCCCCGCCATAAATGGCGGGGCATTCTGCGGACTTTTCGTAAAAAAGAATAAGGCGTTATTTTGGCACAATATGATATAAATCTAAGAGAATACTCGCGCATCATTAAAAAGCGGAAGCTTACCGTTATCTTTACCGCCATTATATTGGGTATATTCAGCACTTTTTTCTCCATCCTCAGGGCACCTACTCCCCTTTACACCTCAAGTTGCAGCATAAAATTCGAAAAACAGACCCCAACAGAAGGCGTTTTTCAAAGCCCATTCTTGTGGTCCGGCGGTGGGGAACTGGACACCTTGATTTCCGTTCTTAAGAGCTATTCTGTTATGAAACAGGTGGCTGAAAAATTGGGGAAGATACCCAAAGAGTCAGGACAAGAGGAATCTTTGTTGCAATCCAATGTCGTGACTACGGTCCAGAATCTGGAATCCAAAGTCAATATTTCAAGAGAGAACTTCACCAATATCATAAATATAGAAACAACGGATCCTGATCCTGCTTTTGCGCAACTGTTAGCCAATACAATTGCATTAACCTACAGGGAGATTCACTTTAAAGAACAGAACAAACGAAAAGCCGCGGCCGCAAATTATATTAACGAACAACTGAACGACGTGAGACAGAAGCTCAGGGAATCGGAAGACAAGTTCAACCGGTTCACTCGGAAAAACCAATTAGTTTCATTTGATCTACAGAGTGAGAATCTTTTGTTAAGGATCAATGAGATAACGGATGAAATACGAAAACTCAAAGAGGCCAAGGTTAACCTCAACGCGCTGTTCTCAAAATTAAGTCAATTCATCACGAAACCAACCGGTTTTGGTAATGATTTTTATTCAACCTATGCCGGCAAGCAATATCAGGATGCCAATACCATTCTGCTCGAACTTTTACTGAAACGGGATTCATTGTTGGAAGATTTCACGCCCAAGCACCCGGATATAATTGAAATTTCGCGCAAAATTATTGAAACAGCCCGAAAAATGGAGGTTATCCTCCAGTTACAGATTAATGGATTAAATACAAGGGAAGCGGATTTAAAAAATGACCTGGCAATGTTTGACAAAAAGACGAATGAGCTTATGGAGAAGAAGCTCGAATATAACCGTCTGACCAGAGAGGTTGATTCCTACAATGAGATGGTCGCCCTTTTGGAGCGGAAAAACCAGGAAGCATTGATCAGAAAGGCCGATAAACCCGAGGAGGTTACTATTGTCAGGCCTGCTTTTTTACCCACCTCTCCTGCTAATCCACCCAAAACAGCGACAACGGGAACAATGGGTGTTGTCATAGGACTGATCCTCGGCATAGTGCTTGCCTTTATTGCAGAGACTTTTGATACCTCTATCGGCGCCATTGAAGACGTTGAAGAGACTTTAGGGACTCAAGTCCTGGGTGTTATCCCTCATGGAGACATCAAAGATATCCAGGAAAGCATGGAACGCGGGGGGGAGAAGGTGAGACCAGATTCTTCCTTTAGCGGTAAAATTCAC
>JAIOSR010000332.1 GCA_021107495.1 Desulfobacterales bacterium
CCGAAACCAAGCGTGGACATCACAGTGAGTGTCCAATAGAAACCTGTAATCCAGCTAAACTCCTTTTCTTCAAAAAGCATTATGAAATGAAACAAAACGCTGTATATTATCACCAGCATTGTCAACGCTAAAAGGAACTTGAATAGAAGTTTGACGTTCCTCTTAGTTGTTCTGCTTCGAGTAAAGTAAAGAATTTGGGAAGGAATGAATTTCATGATGATGAACCTTTCACTACCATCATTAGATTATTAAAGCTGCTCTTGACTTGGGGCTTGATCTCCCTCCTGGCGTAAATTTATTAGATGACACGGGACAAGATAGTGTATCCGGTTGATTTTGCGAAAAAAATGGGGTGGGATGGTTGTATGCACTGAATATACCTTAACTAATATCAATATATCTAATCTATCAGAAAAGCCTGGAATGTCAAGACGGATTGGAAATGTTTTAATCAGTGTATACACAAAATCCGAAAGAATTAAAGGAGAAGGCATAGAGCAGGGATAACAGTGGAAGTCCTTTGGCATTTTTAGTGGCCCGACTTCTCGTCCTTTATTCCTCTCAATACCTCCAGGAACGCCTGTCCATACTTTCTTAAGGTTACTTCACCAACACCCACAACACGAAGGAGTTCTTCCGGGGTTCCCGGAAGGACACGGGTCATTTCCCGAAGTGTCCGGTCGTGGAATATGCAGTAAGAGGGCAGATTTTCCTCTTTGGCCAGTCGTGCTCGTAATTCACGGAGTCTGGCAAAGACCTCCATTTCGACGCCTTGAAGCGGTACGGGTTTCAACCGGACCGCCTTTTGCACTATCACAGCGGGAGATAGACGGATTTTTTCATCTCCTCCCATTACACGAAATCCCCGGTCAGTAAGTTCCAGGACGGGATAATTTTTTTCACCTATAAAAGTGCGGCGTGAAACAAGACACCCTTTTGAAATAAGTTCTTTTATCCAGTCCTGGACCTGGACCTGTGTAAAATCCGAAAGAAGGCCGTAAGTGGAAAGATGCTGGAGTCTGAACTGTAAAAGCATGCTGTCCTTAGACCCCGCGAGGACCTTGGCGGCCATACCGGCGCCAAAGCGCCCATTCAAGCGGGCCACACCACTCAATATCTTAACGGCGATGACCGGATCAGCACCATCTTTGCGCGAAACGGCGGGAGTTTCGCGCGTCCTGCAAGTGTCACACGCCCCGCATTTGTCCTCCTTTAACGACTCCCCGAAATATCCAAGCAAAAAGCCGCGGCGGCATCTCTCTGTGGTGGCATAGTCCATCACCTGATCCAGTTTTGTCAGTTCATATGCCTTGCGAACCTTAAGTGCCCGGAAATCGATTTCAAGTTCTTCGGGTTTTACGCGTTTGAGGACACGGAGTCCCCGGCCGCGAAAGGGAGGAATATAGGTAATGCCACCCTCGGTTTCCATTTGCAGAAAACACCTTCTCAGGGCATCCACGGATAGATCAGTCTTCTTCGCCAGTTCAGCAGGAAGAAACTGGACTCCGCTTGTGAGCAGATCTTCGCCATAACTCTTTTCAAGGTGGTGAAGGAGCTTTTTCCTGTTTTTTGCCCTTGGTGAGAGTTCATTGATAAGAATTCGGGGGTTTTTCCGAAGATAAAGCTCGGCCTGGTTATCGTAACGATGAAGTTTTTTAACGGCCAATGCGTCTTCCAGGATCTTGATACACGAACCCACTGTCAGATCGGGAATTTTCTCATGACCCATCATCCCGATCTCACGATAAGTCAACCACACAAGCTCCTCCGGACTCTGTCGCAGGAGATCATAGACCTGAAACACCGTGTCACGAGGTGGATAACGCGAATCTATAAAGAATTCCTGAAGCATCCTGTCGGAAGGTGCGTACAGGAGCAGACAGGCAGCCTGTTCCCCGTCCCGGCCCGCACGGCCGCCCTCCTGGTAGTATGCCTCGATAGTTCCGGGAAAGGTATGATGAATGACCAAGCGGATATCCGACCGGTCGATTCCCATGCCAAAGGCATTTGTGGCCACCACCAAGTCGGTTCGGCCTTCCATGAAGTTTTCCTGGACCCTGGTCCTCTCCGCCTCATCTAATCCGGCATGGTATGCCTCGGCCTTTAAATTACACTTATTGAGTTTTTCAACTGTACTCTCAACCTTTTTCCTGGTCCCCGTGTAGACAATGGCAGCACCTCTAAGACTTAAGAGACGTTCTTTCAATACTGCTGCTTTTTCCTTTTCATCCGCACACTGCCGTACCTCCCAGAAGAGATTACGTCGGTCAAACCCTGTAACAAAGATCCTCGGAGTCTTTAATTCCAGTTGTTGGACAATATCCGAACGGACCTTTTCCGTGGCCGTGGCGGTAAGCGCGATGACCTGGGGCCTGCCAATGGCCTCAACGGCCCGGCTGATCCTCAAATAGTCGGGTCTGAAATCATGACCCCACTGGGAAATGCAGTGGGCTTCATCCACGGCCACCATGGAAACCGTATTTTGACTGAGCGCGTCCATAAATCTCTGGTTCCTGAGCCTTTCGGGCGAGGCATACACCAACCTGAATTTCCCTTCGGCTATCTCATGAAGGGCCTTTCCCTGCTCCCTTATCCCCATTAGACTGTGAACGGCCATAACGGGAAGGTCCAGAACGCGAAGCGAGTCTACCTGGTCTTTCATAAGGGCAATAAGAGGGGAAATAACCAGGGTAACCCCGGGTCTTATGAATGCGGGAACCCGACAACACAGAGATTTTCCCCCGCCTGTGGGCATGATCACCAGGCTGTCCGAACCATCCAGCACCGATTCCAGGATTTCATCCTGGCCCGGCCTGAACTCATGAAACCCGAACACCCGCTCCATGAAAGAAAGGGCCTTTTTCAAAGTTTCGTCCCGGTGGTTTTCAGCCATTGTCAGTTCGCTCTCATTTATTGGATTTTCTCCAATTCAGTTGGAGAAGAGGATCCAAGGATTCAAGACCCGCCCTGTCTCGACGAGGTGATTACTTAAAGTATAGGCCAAGCCCCATAATGATGATAGTTTATTGATAATCTAATAAGGTTAATCGGTCTGGGCCAGGGGGTCAAGGATTCCAGGCTCGGTCTACGGCCAATAAGGATTGAGTCCCGGAGGCTGGCCGAGACCACATAAAAAAACAAAAGCCCCGCCTGGTATATGCCGGGCGGGGCTTTGTATAAGAAAAACCTTTAAACCGGTCTGAAAACAAGCAGCCAGACATGGGCGATCAATACACTGATCAGCATGAACGGAAAGGCCGTTTTCATAAATCCCCCGAAGCTGATCCGGTATCCTCTCGATTCCGCGATACCCATGGTAACCACGTTTGCCGAGGCCCCTATAATGGTCCCGTTTCCGCCAAAACATGCGCCAAGGGCCAGTGCCCACCACAGGGTGTTTTCCGAGCCCGGGATCACCGTGCTGAGATAGGCCACAATCGGGAGCATGGTGGCAGTGAAGGGGATGTTGTCCACAAACGCGGACATAATGGCGGCAACCCAGATGATAAGGCTGCATGCTGCCACAAAATTACCCGCGGAGAGCGTAAGTATCCAGTCCGCAATAACGGCAAGAAGTCCGCTTGATTCCACGGCCCCCACAAGCATAAACAAAAAGATAAAGAACATCAGTGTCGGCCACTCAATATCTTTTTCAATCAATTCGATCAGATTAACCTTTCCCGTTAAAATGGCAACGGTAAAAAGAATGGATGCGCCCATTAACGCGGCCACGCTTACCTCCATGTGCCAGTAACCGTGACTGAGGAACAGGAATATCACAAATCCCAGAACAGCTAATCCGTAGGTGAGAAGGATTGGATCGGTTATAGGATATTTCTCTTTCAAGTCTTTTATATATTCCGAAACATTTTCAACCTTTGCCGCCGCGTAAGCCTTTCCCCATACCAACTTGGAGAAGATAATGAGGGCCACCATGGCAACCCCGCAGAGGAGGGCCAAGGCGACCACGAAATCCATAAAGGTCAGACCGGCATAGGACCCGATCATGATATTTGGGGGATCGCCGATGAGTGTGGCAGTACCCCCCACATTGGATGCGAGGACCAGAGGTATCAAAAGGACCAAAGGATTTAAGGATAGGGAAATGGAAATTTCAATGGCCACTCCCGTCAAAAGAAGCATTGTGGTGACATTATCTAAAAATGCCGAGGATACGGCAGTAAATATCATGAGATAAACTACTAAGAGAAAGACCTTCCCCTTTGCCAGTTTATATGAGACATAGGCGCACCACTGGAAAACGCCCGTATGTTTTAATACGCCCACGATAATCATCATTCCCATGAGCAGAAAAATCACATTCATATCAATGGAACTGACGGCCTTTTCAAAGGAGAAGATGTGGTATTCCGGCAGGACGGTCCCGATGGTATATGAAATTACAAGCATAAGGGCAGCACCCAACATGGCGGCAATAGTCCTGTGGAGGAGTTCAAAGGCAATTAGGACATAAGCCAATATAAAGACAATAGTAGATATCCAGAAGGCCGGGCCTAAGAACCGGGGCATGATGATGTCTTCACTGATGTAAAAATGATCATGCTTTTGTGCCAGTTCGGAGCCCTTGAATTCAAGGGACTGGGACTTGAAGCTGGTCTTGTGTACTTCCACGTGAATAGTGGCGGATTGAATTTTGTCCTTTTCCAACTGAAAACGGGACACATATTTGCCGTTATGGGCCGTTATTACGCGGTCGACTTCTTTTCCGTTTACCAGGATCAGCACTTCAGCTTCATCAATGGTTTCTTTATGGCTATCAAGGATAACGCCTGAAATATTGACTGTATCACCTCCGGGAATAACCGCTTTGGGGGGACCTCCCTTGGCGCCGTGGCCGGCTGAAACGGGGGAAGCAATAAAAAACAGGGTGAGGCCAATCA
>JAIOSR010000493.1 GCA_021107495.1 Desulfobacterales bacterium
ACGGCATTGAAATTGTCGTGGAGAATCCCGATGACGCCAAGGAGGCCATTCATCTCATATTAGGAAAAACCGGGATATTTGAAAGAGAAGGTTCCGGCAGACTAAAGGACTTCAATGTGACCGCTTTTCAGCGATATGAGACCTCGGCAGTGGATTATAAAATGATATTCCTGCTGGAGTTCCTGTTTGAGGAAGATGTGTCCTTAGAAACCAAAGTAGCTGTCATTAAAGAATTACAGGAATTCTTCGAGAAAGTATGATGAGATTCTCACCGGTCGGATTCATAACTCTTTCCCAGATATGTCTCAAACTCATCAAGGGCTCTACCTATCGGGATGGCGAACCCAAGGCCTTCCACCTTTTGGCCCGCGAACTTCCATGTGTTGATTCCTATCACTTTACCTTCTTGAGTGATTAAAGGCCCTCCACTGTTCCCCTTGTTAATCTGGGCATTTGTCTGGATATATGCGCCGGCTTCATGCGGGCCTTCCTTAAATTTCCTTAAACCGGAAAATATACCGGAGGTCACCGTATGCCTCAAATTCAGGCCCATTGGACTGCCAATAGCATACAGTGTTTCGCCATGTGAGAGTCGCTTGACATTGTCCGGCTCAATAAAAGGCGTCCGGTATCCGGCTAATCTCAAAAGGGCAAGATCATAACCATAGCTCGTTGATACAATTGATACGGGAAGTTCAGTATCATCAACTAAATAAATTTTCAGATCATGGGGATAGCTTGTTTTTCGTTTAAAATCTTCAAACTCCTGCCGTTTCTCTAAAAACACCTTTTTTCTCTTTTCATAATCTCCGGCCCATTTGTTAAGGGATTTTTTCTTTTCCGCGTAAGACTCGTGTTTTTCCCAATTTTTCAACCGCCGTTTCATCTGCAAAATATTGCCATGCTCTTTATCTAATTGTCTTTTTACGTCCTTGAGTTGCTTTTCGGCTTTTTCGATTCGGACTTCAGCGTCTCTGCCTAATGCTATAACATGTTTGTTCGTCAGGATAAAACCGTCGGCAGAGATAAAAAACCCTGAACCGACCCCGATCGAACTCTTTATTGCAACCGTGGCAATACGGGCCTCCTCAATCTTGTTTTTTGGGGATGCCCTCTGGCGAAGTCTCTTTTCCAGGTCATCTACAATGTCGGTGTCACGATTCCGAACATCACTTTGTTCGGCCTTTTCAAGATGGGGCACAAGGGCGGGATTATCGGTATAGCACCAGTTACCATTTTCGTCCTTGTATTTATACATATGCTGCGCATCACAGAGTTCATAAGTGAAACCCATGATCAGACAAAATGAAACAAAAAGACAGAAAACATGTAAAATATATTTCATTTGCAGCACCTTGTATTACATGTAAATCATAATCGCAAAGGGTTTAAAGAGCAATTATAGTGCTAACTCAGAATCATTTTCAACCTTTCTTCTCAATTAACCTGGCTAATTATAAAAAAGCACTTACTTTTAGTCTGGATTATTTGAAACAAGGCCTGACCCCCTTAATCTGCTTTTCAGTAAAATGAGAAAAAAATAAGATATGTACTGCGAGGTTAAGGTATGACAAACTCGTATTCCCTTTTTCCGGAGAAAGCCGGCAGAAAATTCGGGCAACAGTCTATGAAAGGCATGGGGGATAGAGTAAAAGGGGGCAGTAAATTATTGTTTTCTTCACAATCGGCGGAACTTAGTGGTACGACAACATCCCGACCTTAACCATATTCATCCACGGCAAAAACCATGGCTTTCTGCGCTCGGAGTAAAACGCATTTTAGGGCTTGATATCTATCATAAAATACATTTTAAGGCAGGTTTTTTATCCGTCAAGCGCCTCCCTCACCTCCTTAGGCATATTTGGGACACTACCCCCGCTTTTTTTGTGCCGCGGACCGGGGTCTATGAGTACGTATGGTTGTACATCTGTTTGAAATCGTATTAATAAATAACATATCTGCTCTTGACATCGACCGAATGTGTACGTATTGTATGCTTTATACACATCAAGCACGGAGATAATATTATGAGAACCAATATTGTTATAGATGACGATCTCATGCGTGAAGCCATGACACTCAGCCAGCTAAGAACTAAAAAAGCTGTTGTTGAAACCGGGCTTAAGTTATTGGTTCAGATTAAGAAACAGGAACGGCTCAAAAGGCTGCGTGGGAAACTGAAATGGGATGGTGACATTGATGCAATGAGGTTAGATCAGTGATTCTGGTCGACTCATCCGTATGGATCGATTATTTCAACGGTATTTCCACGTGGCAAGCAGACCGACTTGATAATTACCTCTCAAATGTTCCCGTCATCATTGGAGATTTAATCCTCACAGAGGTCCTTCAGGGTTTCAGATCTAATAAAGATTACGAAATAGCCAAGAACTTCCTTAGCGAACTTCCTTTTCGCCAAATCGGTGGATACAATGTCGCCATTCAAAGTGCCCAAAATTATCGACTCCTTAGAAAGGCTGGTGTAACGGTGCGAAAAACAATTGATATAATAATTGGGACGTTCTGTATTATGGAGGGATTGTCCTTGCTCCATGATGATCGTGACTTCGATCCCATGGTATCCCATTGCTCCCTAAAAACAATTACACCAACATAGTTTCACAAGAACCCCTGCCTAATAAATTCTTTGA
>JAIOSR010000148.1 GCA_021107495.1 Desulfobacterales bacterium
GGGCAAGGGAAAACGGATCTTCTCGTGGTACCAGGGTATTCTTTTAAGGCCGCGGATGTGCTGATCACCAACTTTCATCTGCCGAAAAGTTCTCTACTTTTTCTGGTTTCCGCATTTGCGGGTCTGGACTTAATAAAGGATGCTTATAGGCGTGCCATTGAAGAAGGATACATGTTTTACAGTTACGGGGATGCCATGATGATTCTGTGATCTTGAGTTTTACGATCGACTTTTTAGGAGGTTGTCAATATTGATGGATTTGCAAAAAGTCCAAAGCTATGTTTCTGAGGGCCATAACAAATTGATATTACAATATGTAGTTTTTACTTTTTGTGCGTTTTGCGCCTTTTTGCGGCTATATCAATATTGATACATTGGAATTTCGAATTATCCATAAATGCGGAACGAACCGCGCACGGCTGGGAGAGATAAAAACCCCCCACGGAAGTTTTGAAACTCCGGTCTTTATGCCGGTGGGGACCAAGGGTTCGGTGAAGGCGGTCACGCCTGAAGAGTTGAAGGATGCGGGTGTTAATATTATTCTGGCAAACACCTACCACCTTTATCTCAGGCCAGGTCACAAAATTATAGAGAGATTGGGCGGTCTGCATCAATTTATGAACTGGTCCGGTCCCATCCTGACGGACAGCGGGGGATTTCAGGTTTACAGTTTAGCGCGACTGAGGACCATATCGGATGCAGGCGTGACGTTTCAGTCCCACCTGGACGGATCAACCCATTTCCTTGGTCCGGAAGAGGCCATGGGGGTCCAAAAGGCATTGGGTGCGGACATAGTAATGGCCTTTGACGAGTGCGTGTCCTATCCTGCAGATTACGATTACGTCCTGAACTCCGTGAAACTGACAAACCTGTGGGCACGAAGGTGTCTCGACAGCATGGAAAATGAGGACCAGGCCCTCTTTGGAATTGTGCAGGGCGGAATGTACACTGATTTGAGGGAGATGAGCGCCAGGGCACTGGTTGACATGGACTTTGACGGGTATGCACTGGGAGGACTGTCCGTGGGCGAAGATCGGGAAACAAGGTCGCGGGTCATTGAGGAGACAAGGGACTTTCTCCCTGATGACAAACCTGTTTATCTGATGGGCGTGGGTACACCGGGCGACATTGTGGATGCCGTTATGGCAGGCGTGGACATGTTTGACTGCGTGATGCCCACGCGTAATGCCAGAAACGGGACCCTTTTTACAAGCAGGGGCAAACTTACAATAAAAAATGCACGCTACACGGATGATGAAAGACCAATTGACGAAAATTGCCGGTGCTATACATGCGCGCATTTTTCCAGGGCCTATTTGAGGCATCTTTTTATGGCGAAAGAGTTTTTAGCTTACAGGTTGAATACGATTCATAATCTTTACTATTACAGCCGTCTGATGGAAGAGATGCGGCAGGCAATTAGGGAAGACAGACTTTCTGGTTATTGCCATGGGTTTTATGAAAATCAAAAGAGCGGAGTAGCTTTGTAATTAATGAGGTTGAGTCTACCGTTCAACTAAACCAAAAGGAGGAACAAGATGATAAACTTGGCGTATGCAATGGGAGGCGGCGGAGGTGCCGGAGGGGGACAGAGTGGTGGCTTTGGTGCCTTTATTCCTCTGATACTCATGTTTGCGATTTTCTACTTTCTGCTCATTCGTCCCCAGCAAAAAAAGGCGAAACAGCACAGGGAGTTGCTTTCGGCCTTGAAAAAGGGGGACAGGGTTGTCAGTTCAGGAGGCCTTCACGGGGTTATTACGGGCATGTCGGACGATATCGTAACCATGGAGATTGCTCCCAAGATCAGGGTAAAGGTTTCGAGAGCTTCCATCTCCGGGGTGGCGAGTAAAGGATAAAACACTGTAACTATGGAGTAACAAGTGTCAAAAAAATTGGGCTGGCGTGCCGCAATCGCCTTATTTGCTGTTTTGATGGCTTTCGTATATCTGACCCCTACTCTTTCCGGCGATCTTCCCGGATGGTGGTCCAGTGTGTTGCCGAGGGACAAGATTCATCTGGGTCTTGACCTGCAGGGGGGTATGCATCTCGTTTTGGAAGTGCAGGCATTGAAGGCAGTTGAAAGCCATCTGGAGCGAGTAGTGGAAGAAATGAAACATGATTTGCGAAAGAGCAAGATCAGATACCTGGGGTTGAAGCGCCACGGCACGGACAGGATTGACCTGACATTAGTAAGGTCAAAGGACAGGGAAAATTTCCAGGACATGGCAGGGGCCAACTATCCTGATTTTAAGGTTGATCCTGTATCGGCAGAGGAAGACCAGACGGTTTTTTATTTGGGTTTGCTTCCCAAGGCGAAGATCCGTATCGAGAAGATGGCCGTCGACCAGGCATTGGAAACCATAAGAAACAGGATTGACCAGTTCGGGGTCAGTGAACCGGATATCAGGCCACAGGAAGATAACAGGATACTTATCCAGTTGCCGGGCATCAAGGATCCCAAAAGGGCCATAGAACTGATCGGCAGGACAGCCCTTTTGGAATTTAAGTTAGTTGATGAGGATAACAGCGTTGAAGAGGCCGTTAAGGGGAATATTCCTCCCGGAGATGAAATCCTTTATGAGGTTGACATTGATCCCAAGACGGGTAGACAGATGAAGCGCCCCTATCTCCTGAAAAAGAGGACCCTCCTTACGGGGGAATACATCACCGACGCCAGGGTCCAGATCGACAGCCAGTACAATGAGCCCTATGTATCCCTTTCGTTCGATGGCAGGGGTGCGAGACTTTTTGAGCAAATAACGGGGAAGAACATCAAAAAAAGATTGGCCATCGTCCTTGATACGAAGGTTTATTCCGCACCCGTGATCCAGGACAAAATTTCAGGAGGCAAGGCCCAGATCACAGGGCGGTTTTCCATGGATGAAGCCCGGGATCTGGCTATTGTGTTGAGGGCAGGTGCACTTCCTGCTCCGGTGAAGATAATTGAGGAACGAACCGTAGGTCCTTCTTTGGGAAAAGATTCAATTGATAAGGGTATTAAATCCATGCTCATTGGGGGCGTGGTGGTGATCATTTTCATGGTACTCTATTACGGGCTGTCCGGTGTCATAGCCGATCTGGCCCTTCTGCTGAACATCGTTTTTATTATGGCGGGGCTGGCATTTTTTGGCGCCACGCTTACCCTTCCGGGCATTGCCGGGATGATCCTGACTATTGGTATGTGCGTTGATGCGAATGTCCTGATATTTGAACGTGTCCGGGAGGAATTGAGATTGGGAAAGACGCCCCGGGCCTCCATAGAAGGAGGATACGGGAAGGCCCTTGTGACGATTTTGGATGCCAATATCACAACGCTGATCGTTGCGCTGGTCCTATTTCAGTTTGGGACGGGGCCGGTCAGAGGTTTTGCCGTGACCCTCAGTATAGGGATCCTTGCCAGTTTGTTTACGGCCATTTTTATGACCAGAATTATTTTTGACTATCTCCATATTCAGAGGAAAATTAAAAAAATCAGCATATAACAGCGTTGTGGGATAGAGTTTTATGTAATAGCTCAATAATTAGTGGCGTTAGTCCCTAATGGCGGGGCATGGGGAATTCTTTTCAAAGAGGCGCATCTTTATTTCTACAACGCATCTGCCACGCCCCAAATACCTTAACCAGTCGGTTTCCGACAGGCGGGACAGCCAGACATAATAGGAGCTACCATCGAAGGGGCTGTCCGGAGCCGAATTTTAAAGAGGGCCGCCGTGATTCGAGCCACAGCAAGGTTATGCGGCTCTTTGAAAAGAGTTCCCCATGCCTACACGTGTGGCTGTCGTTATTAAAGAGATATTTGTGTAGATTCGAGTTTTCCCAATTATTGAGCAGATACCTTTTTATCAACTGTTTGCAAGAATTTTCGAAACATCTGGAGTTACTATATGGAATTCATCAAGCCGGGAATTAATATTGATTTTCTTGGAAAACGTAAAACAGCATTCATACTCTCAGCCATATTGATTATGACGACGATCTTCCTTCTCATATGGCGGGGGGGACCTAACTACGGTGTCGATTTTTCCGGCGGCGTGTTGATACAGGTAAAGTTAGATCAGAAACGGGCCCCTTCAGAACTCAAGGCTGCCCTTCGGTCCGTTGATTTACAGGACAGCATGATCCAGGAATTCGGTGAAGAAGGGCAGTTCGAGTATTTGATCCGGGTAAGGGAAACAGAAATCGAATTGACCGGTTTGAGCGACAAGGTTAAACAGGCCCTGATTGCCGAGTTCGGACAGGGTGTTGAAATGAGGCGTGTGGAAATGGTGGGGCCGAAAGTTGGCGAAGACTTGAGAGAGAAGGCCCTGTTTGCCATTTTTTACGCCATCCTTTTCATTGCCATTTATATCTCAGGCCGGTTCGAACTCAAATGGCTGATGAGTATTGTAATGGCTCTGTCCCTGGCATTTGTAGTATATATTACTTCCAGTTTTGGTGTGAGTGTAACCTGGCTAATTGTTGTCGCCATGGTTGTGACCCTCGCTCTCTGCTGGTTCTTGAAGCTAAAATATGCATTAGGGGCCATTATCGCCCTTATTCATGATGTCATCATTACGGTCGGTGCCTTTGCGCTGACAGACAGAGAAATATCCCTTTCGATTATTGCAGCCTGCCTTACAATAATCGGATATTCTCTCAATGACACTATCGTTGTTTTTGACAGGATCAGGGAGAACCTGAGGCGTTTCAAGCGGCGGCCATTTGAAGAGGTCATGAACCTGAGCATCAATGAGACCCTTAGTCGCACCGTTTTGACTTCGACTACCACCTTAGTTGTTGTCTTGGCCCTTTTTCTGTTGGGAGGTGGCGTGATTCACGACTTTGCCTTTGCAATATTGGTTGGCATCATTGTGGGGACCTATTCATCCGTCTTTGTGGCGAGTCCGGTAATCCTAATCTGGGAGTCCAGGTTTGCCAAAAGGACAAGGAGGAAGGCATCTCGCAAAAAATAACGTTACCGGTTTCGGGGATGCATGAAAGGTTGATGATTGACGATTGAAGAAAAAGAAGAAAAAACCGGCATTTCTCAAACCCGCTTTCTGGCTGATCATCCTGCTGGTCATTGGAGCTTTGACCGCAGGATGGTGGCTATGGCATGTTACCTATGCCACCTCTCACCGGTTGAATTACATCCTGATTACTGTAAATGGTGAACCCCAAAAGATAGTGTCCGGGGAGGCCGTTTCCCTCCACCCGAAGGATAAAGTCAAGATCCTGAAAATCTCCACAAACCTTCCATTTAACCTGGACGTACGTTTAGCGGCTAAAGGGTTTGATGTGGGTGCACTTCAATATGAAGAAACGCCCCTTTCGGCCCTGCTTCCCGGTCAGGAAATATTCGACCACTACAGGTTCCGGATTCGTGTAGTGTATCGCAATGAAGATCTGGCTTATATGGAATGGAATATCCATCCCTACGCGGAGGACTGGCTGGATAGGGCCGA
>JAIOSR010000030.1 GCA_021107495.1 Desulfobacterales bacterium
GAAGATCCCATGGCCACCAGGACGTCCATGTTGGCGCTCCTGTTTTTCAGGCTCTTCCAGCCTCCGATATAATAATCCCGGCCCGTGTAAAATTGGACAGGCGTTGCAAGGATCAGAAAAAACCAGTTAACCCATGCGGCATGACTCCATAATCCAAGGAGTCCAAAGTCTCTTCCCATGCTGAGAAAAAAAAGCGGCGCGGTAAATATGACTCCCACAAAGAACTTTCGTGTCTGGTCCAATATCTCGGCCTTACGCGCGGCCAGTTCAGCATCTTCCCCATCAAAGGACTCATCCGGTGGTATGGCCCCATACCCCGCCTTTTCTATGGCGCCGATCATTTCTTCAAAGGTTGTCATGCCCGGAATGTATGAAACAAGGACACGCTCGGTGGCAAAGTTGACGGATGCCTGAACCACTCCGGGGACCTTTTTCTTCAAGGCCCTTTCAATGTTCATGGCACAGTTGGCACAGGTCATTCCGGTAACGGGAAATTCAACGGTTGCCCTTGTCACGCCGTATCCTGAATCATGAATTTTCTCTATAAGGTCCTCTATTCCAATCTCACTTGAATCATACGTTACGTCCGCCTGTTCAGTGGCAAAATTGACATTCGTTTCCTTTACGCCCTGAAGCTTTTTCATGTTTCTTTCAATATTAAGGGCGCAATTGACGCATGACATCCCGGTTATCGGAAACCTTATGTTCATTTCTGGCATCAGCTTTTCCTTAATCAGCTGCCGGATAATTAATCTCTTTCAAAGTCGATTTGATCTTTTCAAGGGTTGCCGGTGTATCCCACTCAACAGTTATCTTTTTTTCCTCGGGGTTTCCCTCCACACTTGAGACCCCTTGAATCTCATTCAACTCGTTTTTGATGCTCATAACACAATGACCGCAACTTATGTTTGGTACTGAAAATGTCTTCGATTCCATAACGATTACCTCCTTGTCGTGGGTTTACCCTATCAATTTTTCCAATGCCTCCTTCGCCAATTCTTTCACCCTGCGTCTGACCAGTCTCCGCTCCAGGTATATTTCAATTTCGGTCTCATCATCAGTCAGTTTTTCAAGACCCGGTCGGGCATCCTTTATCCCGAGCAACCCCATAATCCATGCCGCCAATCCCCTTAAAACCGAATCCCGGGAAAAAAGATACGGCATTATGTACGGACCGGCATCTATTACCTGTTCGGGCCTGACCTGGGAGAGTCTCCCAATACCCCAGAGCACCCCTCGCTGCATCAATTCGTGCTCCTGAAAATTCCCGTCTTCCTTTGCATAGGATATAAGGATACCGTTATATTCTTCAGCCAGGGCTTCGTGACAGGCCAATATCTCGCCCATGGCCTCAGGAGAACCCCATCCTATGCCCCCTGATTCATCGTTCAGGTTCCACATGAGCCGGCGCATGATTACTCTGGCCGATTCCATATCTTCATCAGCATGCTTTGCCACCACCGCGCCCATTGCGATGACTGCTCTCCATCGTATCTGCTCATCAAGGTTGTAAAGAAAAGAAAAAAGGGGATTGATCACCTGGCGAGCGGGAAGACGAGATAATGACTCAAGTTCCTTTTCAAAATCCGCTGATTTCAGCAATTCAAGGATCCTTTGTTTGAGTGCGCGGCCGCCTTGTTTTGCAGTATCCATTTCCACATGCCTCCGGGTGTATGTGCCAATCCTTACCCATGTGTGTGAAGGGAAGAGTCAAAACTTATGGGTAAGGTTCGGCATGATGGGAGGCATGACCTAAAAAGCTTCTTCAACCTTCCAGGCCTCCCAGACCTTCCCTACAAGGTCAGGTCCCGGTTTAAGAGTGGGTTTACCCGGCTGCCAACCCGACGGGGCAGCTTCTTCACCGTTGGTCTTTCGAACATGCTGAAATGCCTGTACCTGTCTTATTAATTCACTTACATTTCGTCCTACAGGGGGAGTCATTACCTCAAAGGCCTGGATCACCCCGTCAGGATCAATGAGAAAGCGGCCTCGCATCTCGACGCCTTCGGTTTCGTTATAGACTCCGTAGATCCTGCCTATGTTGCCGGGACCGTCCGATAGCATGGGAAAGGGGACTCCCCCTTCGACCATCTTGGAAAGCTCGTTATCCTGCCACATCTTGTGCACAAAATGACTGTCCACGCTTATTGAGAATATTTCTACGCCCAGGTCCTGGAGTTCCTTATATTTGGAGGCAACTGCCGCCAACTCCGTTGCTCAGACAAATGTAAAATCTCCAGGATAAAAACAAAGGACAACCCACTTGCCAAGATAATCCGATAGCTTGATCTGACCGAAATTCCCACCCTGATATGCGGGCGCCTCAAAATCGGGTGCCTTGTCCCCTACCTTAATTGCCGTCATCGTTGCCCCCTTATTTTTTTCCGTTTCTTTCCTCTCTGTTTCCTCTTTTTGCGGCTTCCCGACCTTTGATCCGGTGGGCTTGCCGCAACCGACCTTTAATGGTTTCATTCAAACACCTCCTCTTCATGCTTTGATCACTATTCAGTGATTATTGGTTACTGTTCCGGACCGGGGAGCCCGTGTTGAAAAATTTCCGTCCCGCCATCGACTGTGCCGGCTCACTCCACAATTTCCCATATTAAACATTAAATTCCGTCAACCAGAAATCATGGAGATTGCAAAAGCTTGTGGCATAAAGCTTAGACCCGGTGGTGGATGAAAGTTCATAGGTCGAAATAGCCTTTTCATCCGAAGGTTGGAAGGTTTTCGATCCAAGGACCTTGCCATCTGCCGAAACCAGTGTATGTCGCACGATATAGTGCTTCCGGGACATGGGATGCTTGGTTGTAATCGTTACCTTTTTTCCTTCTATCTTGACTTCCGGGGCATGGCTTCCTGTTTTTTTGGCCCATTTACCGGGATTTTCCTTTGTATAGACGATGCCGGCAGGAAACTTTCCAGGCAGAGCGAGGACGCTCGCAGGCCTGGCCACAACCATACCTGCGGCCACAAGGACTGATTTTTTAAGGAAGTCTCTTCTATCGTTCATGATATTTCTCCTTTTGATTCTTCGAATTTTTTCCTCTTCCACTCCAGGTATTGACCATAGGTAAAACCTGAACCCAGTTCGGATGCGCCTTGTCTGTGCACACCTTGACGGCAGGCACGACAGCGGCTCTTGCTGCACACCTGGCATTCAATACAATCCGGGCATTTCTTCTTTTCCATGTTGACGCATTTTTTCTCGATGTTTAACATCCTTCATCATCTACAATTTTAAACTCAGATGAAGAGGGTTCTTCTGACTTAATGGCGGGCTTTTGAATCTCTTCCGTCTTCTTTTGAGGCTGAACCCGGGAAGATTGTCTTTCCGCTGCAATACGGTCGGGATTTACAATAGCGAGAATCAGGCCTAAAAGTATAAGGAGCGCCGCGGCAGACCTCTTTACTCTACTTGAGCCACCCGGGAGGGTTACCCTGTCTCCAAATTTTTCTTCCACCTTTTCGACAAACCAGTAAGCCCCCACGGCCATAAGACATACCAACAGCGCAACGATACCCGAGTTAAGCTTCAGGACATCGGAGACGCTGACCGCACCCATATTGCCTGCGTTATAGAAGCTCTCAAGGAACGGGAATATCTCGGCAAAGATAAATGAGCCAAACATCATACCGACAATAAATATCAAGCCGTCAAGCTTGCCGGATACCGTGGCCACGATAGAGGTTGTGGGGCAATAGCCGCCCATTACGAACCCTATTCCCAGAACAAGGCCCCCCGCAATCTGGGGCCATATATAGGTGGGTAAAACATATACGCGACTGAGGTCGATCCAGCCGAATACGGAAAAATAGAGGAGCCCCAGCATACACACAACAATAGCTGTGAACATGACTTTCAGGACTGAGAAGTCCCTGAGATAAAATATTGCCGTGAGTTTTCTCACATTCCCGAAGCCCGCCCTTTCAAGCACGAACCCGAAAAAAAAGCCTGTTAGTACGGCCAATTGAAGACCGTAAGCAAAATCAAACCAGCCGAATTTATAAAGAGGTCCCATTACAACCACTCCTTTCTGAAAAAGTAGGCGGTTGCATATGCGCCGGCAAAGATACAGAACATAAAAATCCAGCTCCCGAATGCAAGTTCGGAAGCACCGGTAAGGGCCTGTCCGCTTGTACACCCCCTTGCTAATCGCGCGGCAAATCCTGAAAGGATGCCACCGCCAAATGCAAGCCACAGCCGGGCTGAAACTCCAATTGACGGCCCCCTTGCCACCTCACCTTTTATCCTGTTGGATATGAAGGCTGAAAACAGACCCCCCAACCCGGCCCCTAAGCTCAGAAAGACTATCCAGGCCATAAGCGGGGATTTGCCCCCGTGAGTATATTTTGAAAGGTATTTATTGCTCTCTACATGCCCGGGCGCTACCAGCTTGACCCCGGCCGTGGAAATCCGGGCGAAGGACGCTGATGACCCCACGCCCCTGCCCATGGTATAGAAAGTAAACAACAGGACTAAACCTAAGAGAGCACCGATTACATAGGGGTTGGCATAACGAGGGTTCATGATCTATCTCCTAATTAGTGTCCATCCGGAAACGACCAATTTCGAGCTGGAGCTTTCAGCGGTCAGCCAACACTTTGTTTTTAATGTCCTTTGCTGAAAGCCGAAAGCTGATGGCTGATAGCGCGCCCGTCCTCCGCAGTAGCCTGCTACGGAGGATGGAAGTCCAAAAACGTTAGTTTGTGGATGAGCAGCAATTATCTTAATGCGTTGCCCGCATGGTGCGGTCAAGTTCTTTGATTTCACCCAGGGATTTGGTCATAGCTGCCCAGCCGTACCAGTAAGAGTAATCCGGGTTGGCGTGAAAAACACCCTGGTAGGTGCGCATCCTGTACTTCATATACATCGTGAACAGCACCTGGTCTATGTATGAATCCCCGGTCTGTTTGAAATAGAGGAAGTCGGGATAGGCAAAAGAGTAGTGTTCCGGTTTTTTGATAATTCCGTCTTTGTAAAGCCCGGCCACAATCTCAATCCCTTCGGCCATCAGGCGATCGGCATGTTGTATCATTAGATCGCCCGCCTCTAATTGCCTTAGAGCGAATTGTCCGGAGTGACACCCGGCACAGATTTTGATCATCTTTTCCCGTTCTGCCTTCCAGGCCTCATGGGTCAGCCTGGCTAAATCAGTGGCTTTCACAATCTCCAGCCGAGCGGTCGGTTTGCCGGTCTCAGGATTCAAA
>JAIOSR010000353.1 GCA_021107495.1 Desulfobacterales bacterium
AAAAAAGATAATTAGTTTTTGTACTTAAATATTTTTTACTTACTGATAAAACTATTAAAAAACAAACACTTGAACCCTAGAATCCTTGACCCCTTTCTCCCAACTAATTGGGAGAAGAACCAACATGGAAGATTTCTCGTTGCACTCGAAATGACAGCAAAACGAGACTTTTTACGAATTCATCAATATTTACTAAAAAAAAACTTACTAATCAAGTCAAAGTCTGAACCCAAGAAATTACTCAGGTATTTAGGTTGAAGACTGAAGGCTGAAGTATATCAATCATCATTTTAGAAGTCAGGCCATACAACCATTCTCTTGGAAACCCTCCGATCAGCCGATAAACCAATACTGCTACCTCGTCAGCCAACTCAAATGCCCCAAGTTTTGAATAATCGGCCCGATTTGTCCCTAAAAGCCTTCCACCTTCAGTCTATCCACCTGAGTTACCTTCAATTTACTTAAGTGGATGGTGAAATTACTTGACAATATTTGCACTTTCCCTGTATTTAAGCTACATTTTTGCGTTTTAGGAAAGGATTCTTACTAATTAATCAAAAATCCCAAAATACAGTGAAGGTATCCATGAAAAACATAAAATCTCTGAGCTACAATCCCGGACCCATAAAAAGTGGAAACACAGACCAGATCCTTCAAGTGGATCTGGATTCCTATACGATCACGCCTGTCGGCCTGCCGCCCCACTTCAAAGAAAAATATATCGGAGGTAGAGGGTATACCCTGAAATTAATATGGGATGGAACGTCTGAGCATACCCATTATGACAGTCCTGAAAATCTCCTGGTTATGGCCAGCGGGCCTCTGGGCAATGAACCAAGATTTCCGGGGAGCGGCAAATTTATCGTGGGGACCATATCTCCTCTTACCGACACCTTTGTGGATTCAAATATAGGCGGGCACTTTGGTCCTCTCCTTAAACTCTGCGGTTTTGACGCATTAGCCGTTTCCGGCATATCCGAAAGAGGTGTGGTTTTGATCGTAGATGCGGACAGAGGCGTAATAGAAATCGCCGAAGCCCCCTTTTTTGATGATGTCACCGACCAGGGCGCCCTTTCGTACGGAGACGCCCTGTTGAGGGAATTTAACGACGGAGAATTGAATGAAAATATCGCCGCCGTTACAACGGGCATTGGGGCCTCCAACGCAAGGTTCGGTATCATTAACAGCCTCTTCTATGACAGACGAAGAAAAAGAATGCGATCCAAACAGGCAGGCCGGGGAGGTACGGGCACTGTTATGAGCTTTAAGGGCCTCAAGGCCGTAATCGTTCGTTCCAGCCGTCCCCGGATCGGGTCGAACAATCCGGTTGACGATAAAGGCGTAAAGCAGGCAGGCGCTAATCTAAAAAAAGTGATCAGCCAGGTTGATCCTAAGCAGTTCCGTCTCTCGGACTGGGGAACCACTATTTTGGTGGAGTTTATGGACAAATTTCATATACTGCCTGTGAATAATTACCAGTATGGCAAGCATCCGGATGCCAAGAACATATTTTCCGATGTCTTTTTGGAGCGTTATTTCACAAAAAAGATGCCTGACGGCTGTTACAAGGGGTGCAATTTGGCATGTGCAAAGGCCGCGGATAATATCACTTTGAAACATGGTCCCCAGGCAGGGAAACTGGTAAGCGTTGATGGGCCCGAATATGAGACTGCCGGGGCCGTTACCTGTATGGGTATCTTCGATCCGCAATTCATAGTGGAATACAACTGGTATTGTGATGAATACGGGTTGGATACCATTTCCATGGGAGTGACATCATCTTTTCTCATGGAGTGTGTCCAGCGGGGCTATCTTTCAAAAGAGGATACAGGCTATGAATTGGGGTGGGGAAATATAGAGAGCGCGGACCGGTTGCTCCACGAGACCGCCCATGGTGAAGGTTTCGGTAAGATTTGCGGCCAGGGTGTGCACCGTGTCAAGGCCTGGGTGGCAGGGCAATACGCGGAAAAGACGGGCGGGCCCATTGATCAAATCCTTGAAGAACTCGACACGTTTGCCATGGAGACCAAAGGTCTTGAGTTCTCCATGTATATCACCAAGGAGTCCCTGGCCCAGCAGGGAGGCTATGGATTTGCCCTCAAGGGTCCTCAGCATGACGAGGCATGGCTCATCTTTATTGATCAGGTCCATAAGGAGTTGCCCACCTTTGAGATTAAAGCCAAGGCCTTGAAATGGTTTCCGTTGATCCGAACCTGGTTCAACGCCGTCGGGTTGTGTATGCTCCCCTGGATAGATGTGCGCCACCCAGAAGCGTCCAATACCGATAATCCGGCCCAAAACCAGCCGACTCTCGCCTATTATGTCCAGTATTTTAATGCCACGGTCGGCTGCAACAAAACCCTTCAGGACATATTGGATGATTCGGAACGACTGCACGTGTTACAAAAAATGATCAACCTGCGCCATGGAAAGGGAACCAGGGCCAGTGACCGGATACCGCTCAGGGCCATGGGTCCTGTTTTTATAAACGAGTATGAAGCCCGGTCGGATTATTATGATTCATGGCTTAAAGATCAGACCGGCAATGAGGAGATTCCGGATGATCCACAGGCCAGGCACAGGCTCATCATAGATCTCAGGAAAGAGGCATATGAGAAGCTCTGTGACGCGGTCTATGAAGAAAAAGGATATACTCCCGATGCCATTCCCCTGCCTGAGACAATCGAGAAATTTGAACTTATGGACGAACAGGCCCGGACCCTGCTTGTTTCTTTTGGTTTGATGGAGAAGGAGAGACTTCTCTCAAATTAACCAGTGAAGCAGGTTTCTTTTCCGGGAAAAACATTATGGTCGTATCGGTAGAATTTTACGGGGCTCAGCGCGCGCTGACAAGGACACACGAGGTTAAAGTGCCACTTCCGGAAAATGGTCGGGTCAGGGATGTGGCTAAATACATCGGTCATCGATATCCGGGTCTGACACTTAATGAAGATAACTTTCTGGTCATGGTAAACAACAAGGCGTCTACTCTGAATCACATCTTGTGTTACAACGACAAGATAGCCTTTTTGCCGCATATTGGGGGAGGATAACAGGCTTTTCGTACCGATCAGCCCCTGTTTGGGTCTTTGTAGCGAGGGATGCGCACCAGGAAGGTGGTCGTATCCTTTCCTGCCCGTATCTCCACCTTTCCGTTGAGCAATCGGATTATCCTTTGAGTGATGTAAAGACCGCGTCCACGGGCGTCGCCTTCCAGTAGCCTGACCCGTTCTTCTTCGGGCATATGCCCCGTATTAATAATCTCCGCACAGGCCCATTTGCCGTCCTCATAGGTACGGATTTCGAGGGTCCCTCCTTTCAGAG
>JAIOSR010000074.1 GCA_021107495.1 Desulfobacterales bacterium
ATCCCAGAGGGTACAAGGGGTCAAGGATTCAGGGGTTCGAGTGATCCTCCACAGAACAGGCGGATAAAAATGCTAAAGGATTACAACGAGTTGAAATCTTTGCAAAAGTCATACAACCTCTGTTTGAGAATTGGAAACACAGATATTATTAGCAGGGGATTTGGATTTAATTGAAAAAGGTGAATCGGGTACACTAAACAAAGACATAGCGGAAATCGAAAGAATGTTGAAAGCGCTGATAAAGTCTTTAGAAAACAAGCCCTTGAATCCTTGACCCCTTGAACCCTTTTCTCCAACTAAATTGGAGAAGAACCTATTAGAATAACACGAAAAGTGCGTCCAAAAAAAACAGGATGGAGGCTTTATGGACATATACGCGTCGTTAAAAAATATAGTTGGTGAAAGCAATGTATCCAATAGCCAGGAAGAACTGTTTATATATTCCAGGGACTCAGGTGCCCAACCGTCTCGAAAGGCTGATTATGTTGTCATGCCTAAGACAACCGAGGAGGTACAAAAGGTTGTCACGTTAGCCAATGCGGAGAAGGTTCCAATCACCCCGTTGGGCGGCGGTTTCACCCTTTCGGCCTTAGTCGTGCCCAACAGGGGCGGCATTGTCCTTGATATGAAGAGGATGGATAAGATCATCGAGGTCAACCCGATAAGCCGATACGCCTTGATCGAAGCGGGGGTATCCCAGGCCGCACTACAGGCCTATCTCAAGAAAAATCATCCTCATCTTCAGCACTCCACACCCGAGGCCCCTCCCACCGTTACGGTTGTCGGAAACGCCCTCATTCAGGGACACGGCCATATCTCCCCCAGATACGGGGTTAATTCGGATATGATAAACGGAATGGAGGTGGTGCTGCCGACCGGCGAGATCTGCAAGATAGGCTCTTCCTCGGTAAGCCCTTACTGGTTCACGAGGGGTCCGCTTCCCGATCTACCAGGTCTTTTTATCGGATGGTTCGGAACGACCGGGATCGTTACGAGGCTTTCCATGAAGCTCTATCCAAAACCGAAATACAGGGAGGTCATGGCCTTTCAAACAGATGATGTGGACGGTTTGCCTGATGCCATATGTGAGGTGACGCAACTCGATTTATTGGAGGATTATTTTCTAATCATGCAGGAAAAGCCGGAATGGATGAATCACATATTCCATATTGTCATCGTATCCGGGCATTCTGAAGAAGAACTTGAGTTTAAAAAAAGCGCCTTCAAGGGGATGTTCAAGAAATTCAAGGGGGGTGATACGGTCCAATATGTTGAAGACCTGCATCCGACACTTGAAAAGAGATTTTTGGACGTTCCCCCTTTAGCGGCCTTAGCCGCGGACTTCAAAAAGGGCGGGGGTTTTGAATATACGGGTGCCATATTGCCGATTGATAAAGTGGGGGAGGCATGGAAAAAGGGCTTAGAGATTTCACAAAAATACGGCATATTCAGTTCTTATGTACATCAGGTTTTGACCTGCCACAGTGTTATGTTCGGATTTAATTATTCCTTTAACCGGGCCGATGACAAGGACATTGAAATCACGAGAGAGGCACTTGAAGAAGCAAACAGGCTGTCCCTCGAATTAGGCGGTATGATATGGAAGGGCGAGTTGGGGGCACAAAAGATGACCATGGAAAAAATGGACCCCAATACTGCTCAACTCATACAAAAGGTCAAAAAGATGCTGGACCCCAACGGCATCATGAACCCGGGTAACTGGGAAATTTGATTTGAGGTAAAATTCTACCCCTTTGAAAACCCCAAACAGTGCCCACCCGGAAACAATTAAGTTCTGGATGAGCACTAAATAGTTTTGATGTAGAAAACCATCATCCTGCAAGGGCTAAATTATTACAAAATTTATTTAAAACCTTTTGCAAGAAGGGAGACGAAGGATATGCAGGAAGACTCAAAAACAAAAAAAATAAAATATTGGAAGAAGATTTTCATCTGGTCAGCGATTATCCTGACTTTTTATACCGTATGTGGCTTTTTTATCCTTCCCCCGGTATTAAAATCCATATCCGCAAAAAAGCTCTCGGAAAATCTCCATCGTGAAGTTGCGATTGAGGATATTAAGATTAATCCTTACAAGCTTTCAATGACTATCAAGGGTTTTGTTGTCAGGGAACCTGATGGTTCGAAACCCTTTGCATCATTTGATAGCCTTTATCTAAATCTTCAGATCATCTCTGCCCTTAAATTGGGGCTCATAGTCAAAGAACTGCGAATCGACCGGCCCTATGTTCACATTGTCCGCAAGGATGAGACCCACTTTAATTTCTCGGATCTCTTAAAGGAAAAGGACTCAGAGAAGAAAGAACCGTCAAAACCCATTAGATTCTCCCTCGGCAACATTCAGATATCAGACGCATCTGCAGACCTTTCGGATATTCCGAAGAACAAGACACACAAAATAACAGATGTGCAGGTGACAATCCCTTTTCTGTCTAATTTTCAATATCACACGAAAATCAATGTCGAGCCATCTTTTCGTGCAAAGATCAACGGCACACCTTTTTCCTCTCAAGGAAAAACAAAACCCTTTGCAGAGTCCCTTGAGACGGTTTTTGATGTGAATATACGCGATTTCAATATTCCCTATTATCTTTCATACCTTCCATTTAAAAGGAATTTTGAGATGTCTTCCGGGTTTCTTGATACAAGGGTAAAGCTCTCGTATTTGCAGTGGAAAAACAGGAAGCCCGCACTGACCTTGACAGGAAGCATTACCCTCAAAAAGGTGGCTGTTGAAGACAAAAAAGGAGACCCGTTGTTGACGCTTCCCAAATTGGATGTCTTTATTGCCCCATCCGGGATCTTTTCAGGAAAGCTGAATATA
>JAIOSR010000543.1 GCA_021107495.1 Desulfobacterales bacterium
ACCATTATTGTCCCATCCATCATCATTGTCATCGGCTCCACCGAGGATATCCACCTGCTTTCCGAATACTCCGAAGGTCTTCGCCTGAAAAAGGCCAAGAACCTGGCCGTGGAGTTCATGATTTCGAAAATGGGAACTGTGGTTATGGTCACCGCTTTGACCACATTTTTTGGTTTCCTGTCCATCTGCGTAAACAAGATCACTATCCTGAGACAGTTCGGCATGGCAGCTTCCTTCGGTCTTTTTGTTAATCCCCTTGTCACCGCTCTTCTTGCGCCGATCTATTTCCGCTTTTTCGGAGCCAGGAGAATCAAGTCAGTGTCCAAGAAGACACCACGGGAAGAAAAGTCGCTATTCGACAACTTAGCCGCGACCTGCACCAGAATGGTCAGAAACCGCAAAAAGGGCGTCCTTTTTGTCTTTTTCGGACTTACCGCGGTTATCGGGGCATTCAGCTTCCGGGTCCAGTTGAATAACGACATCTTGGGGGTTTTCAGGAAAGACTCACTCGTTGTCAGGCAGATAAATGAGATGAGCCGGGAACTGGCCGGGGCGCAGATTTTTTTTATTCGAATAAGCAGTGGACATGAAGACATTTTCAAAGATCCAAAAAATCTCGCCCAGATTGACGCAATCCAGGATTTTATCCGAAAGCAGGGGCTTTTTGACAAAAGTGTGTCCATCGTGGATTTTTTAAAACACATCAACCGTGAAATGCAAGGGGGTGATCCTGCGGGAGCGGTCCTTCCTGTGAGTGTTGAGCAGGTTTCGCAATACCTGCTCTTTTTGCAGGACGACGACTTAGAGCGCTATGCGGCCCACGACTTCAGCGAAGTCAACATCGTGGTCAACCATAATCTAAATTCTTCCTATGAACAGAAAAAGGCGATTGAGGGGCTCAGGGCTTTTATTGAAAAGAGCCTGAACCCCCATTTTAAATGCTCGGTTACAGGCGAAAGCATCCTGACGCTCCGGGCTGCCGACTCCATTGCCACTGGACAGGCCAAATCGATTACGCTCCTGCTAATCATAATCTTCATTGTCATGTCCGTCATGTTTCTGAACCCAAAGGCCGGGTTACTGTCCCTTGTGCCCAATATTCTTCCCATTATTGTCTATTTCGGCGTTATGGGTATTTTTTCTATTCCCCTTAACATAGGAACGGCCATGGTCTCGGCAATGGCCATTGGCATTGTGGTTGATGACACTATCCATTTCATGACTCGCTATAATTCGGAAATGCACAGGCTCAAGGACCAGGACCAGGCCATGCGGGTCTGTCTTGAGAGAGAAATCCGGCCGATTTTTGCCACGTCAATAGCATTGGCCCTTGGGTTTGCGGTGTTTGCCTTATCCAGTTTTGTCTCCATTATCCATTTCGGGGTCCTTTCCGCCCTGGTTATGGTCGTGGCTTTTTTGGGCGACATGCTGGTAACGCCGATTCTCCTCTCCTCTACGAGACTCTTGACCCTGTGGGATATGCTCAGCCTGCACTTGAGAAAGGAAGTTATCCAGCAATCGGAGTTTTTCCGGGATATGAGACTCTGGCAGATCAAGAAGATAGTTCTGCTTGGACGGATCAGGGAGGCAAAGGCAGGCGATCACATCTTTCACGAGTGGGATGAAGGGGACAGCATGTCTCTTATTCTGGAAGGGCGGGCCCACGCATACAGTATTCAGGAAAAGACCGGAAACCAGGTCTCGTACGCCCAGTTCAGCTCCGGAGATGTTTTTGGGGAAATATGCATGCTGGACACATGTCCGCGGTCAGCCAATGTAAGGGCCACCACGGACATCAAATATGTGGAAATCAGCAGGGATGACTTCCAGCGGCTCCACACGCTCTATCCCCATATCGCCAGCAAAGCATTCCGCAATCTGGCCCGGATCCTTGGTCACAGGTTAGTCATAAGTGACTGGATGTACCTGGAAAAAATGAAGGAGTGATATGCAAAAATTAGCTATGTACAGCTTGTTTTGTCTGGTGTTGTCATTGTTCCCCTTTTCCGCTTTTGCGGCTGAACCGGATCTTTTGGAAGAGCTCGATTCTGTGATGGAATCGAGAAAGAAAGAACGCGCCAAAAGCGAGGCTTTAAAGTCGGTTGACGAAAAAGATCTACCGGGCCAGATTGGCAGGCATTTCAATGCCGAATTCCGTTTGCGTGGTTCCCATTTTTTTGAAGCACGTCCCGATCTACTTATTGATACGGACACGCATGACAACGTGGGTGGGGTTCGTTTAAATTGCTCCACCTGGATAGGTAAGGATTTCTGGTCGTTGCACGCGGCGGGCTGGCTTGAGGCCGGAACCGAGGATAACACTTACAAGGACGTGGGCCGGGTCGGAAGGGACACGGACCGTCACAGGTGTTATGCCGAACTAAATGAGATTTACTTGATCCTGTCCTCGGACAATGTTGACCTGACCTCAGGGAAAAAAATCTTTAAAAACGGGATTTCCACCATCTATTCCCCGGCCAACCGCTACCGTTCCCTGGACCTGAACGACCCCCTGGACCACAAGGATTTCGGCCTGTGGCAGGCCAAATTGGATTATTACGCAGGCGACACCACATACACGGCAGCCGTATTGCCGGTGTTCCAACCACTCAAAGTCCCTGATATCGCTTCACCCTGGATGGCCGGGAGTTTTGCCTGGGACGTACCCGATTTTGACCTGAATTTCGGTAAGGGACAACCACCCCCTTTTAATTTTAATATTCCGCCCGGCTCTCTGAGGGAGCTTATCGAACTATTTTACTATTTCTGGGACCTGTTTTTCAATGAACCCGAATTTTCAAATCTGATTTCCAACAGGACCGTCACTGTTAAGCAGGAATTGCCCGGGAGCAGTCCTGAAGATTATGGGTGGTTTGGTCGCGTCAAGACCTCTTCAGGACAGTGGGACGTGTTTGTTTCCGCCTACCACGGACCCGGCTTTTACCCGGTTATCAAGGTGAAGGACCGGGGAAACGTGATTGCGATCATAATGGAGAATCCGAATGTCTTCAATTTTGCTGCCGGGTTTTCAACGACCTGGAAGGACTTTGAGATCCACGGCGAAGCCCTTTACAACCATACCGATCACCACAGGGATGATAATTATATCAATTATGTGGGCGGTGTGACCTATACGGACAGGGATTTTGCCCGGAAACTCCACTTAGACAGGATTGACCTTACATTAGAATATGCGGGAGAAGTGATCACCTCGGACCAGGATTGCAAGGGATATGTGATCAATTCGCGCTATGCACGGATCGGCCGGGATGATGTTTTTGCCAGTGCCCGGATCGGTGTGAATGATGATATAACCCTCCATTATTTGGCGGACATTGTCTTTTGGAACAGGTCCCGGTTCCACCGGGTCGGCGCTTCCTATCGTATCCGGCCTGGCTTGGTCCTGGGTTTAGATTTTGAGTTTTTCGACGGTGACAGGCTGAGCTATTTCGGTCGCTGGCGCAACAATGACAGGGTTATTACAACACTGAAATGGAGCTTTTAGAAAGGCGTTGGAACCTCAGTAAAAAAAAGTTATTGTCCGGTGATATGGCTTTTCTCTGAAGGCGTCATCCTGTCCCAGGTTCCATAGGATCCAGTCAATCTCAAATGCCCTCAATGCTTTTCCCGTACACTCCAGTTCCTGCCGGATCAGTTCAACCGTCCAGATGGTGTTGCCCCTGATCTCAACCTCGTCAAGACTTCCGGGTTCAAGTAAAACCTGCTGATCGACCTTTTTTGCCAGTGACTCTTCGTAGACCATGATTCCTAAGTGTCTCAAGACCTGGGGCAGCTTGTAATCTGCAAAGGAAGTCAACCTGTCCATATCCCCAAAACTACCCCATCTTTTGCCATTGAATGCGCCATGGAGATCGGCGGCAAATATTTGGGCCCGCTTAAAGAAAGAAACCTTGTGTCCCCGGTATGTTGAAATATCCCTGAACGATGAGAATTTCTCAGCCAAAAGCCGGGCCAGTTTTGTGCCCGAGTTGCCGGCAGCTTCCACTAATTTGCAGGCATTCCCGTCGTATTCCTTATTCAGTACCTGTCCCAGTTCATTGAGAATTTGAACACGGAGCTTCATGAGTTGCAATTCCCCTCGTCCGTCTAAAATATTCTTTAATTCACCTGAAGAAAGATTGGCAAGATAGGCGGAGCTGGTAATGGGAACCCCGGAATCAAAAGCATTTTTTAGAGAGGCTGCCATGGCATAGTAACCGGAAAGATTTTCTGATTCGTATTCGATTTCCCATTTGGCCTTTCCTTGTGGGGGCCAGAAGCAGAAGTTGAGGCTGTCCAAGACCAGGAGGTAGGAGACTGTTTCTTCGGTCCCGTCACAAAAATGATAAAGGGGGTCCCATGGCGGGACTTTAATTTCATCCTCAAGCAATTTTCGCGCAAACCGGGTTAATGCCTTTTTGTCAATCCAAACCAGGCGGCTTTTATCTGCGATATATTTAGCTGTTTCAAGGACTTCGAGCATTTCCCGGTAAGTTTTGTTCCTTTTAAATTTATGGCTTTAGTGACAATCTTTAGTCCCATGGTATATTATAAATGACAACCTCGTAAAAAGCTACATTTAGGGGCGACCGAATTTGACTGTTTTCATCCCTGCGAAAAACGGGATCTTCGACAGACCCTCCCTAAACCTGCCGGACAATGTGGCCAGATATTTGGGGCTTTGCGCAATTTTGCAGTAAAATACCAGTCGTTTGGCTGCAATTAACCCCAAATATCCGGCCGTGCCAAATCCGATGGAGGTCCGCTTTGATAGGGCGCCTTTAATAAGCATGCTGGTTCTCCACTCGCGAAGATGATTTTGCCCGAACCTTTTGAAAATTACATTCTCCTTGACTTATTGGCCATATCGTAACACTTTAACCCATGCCATCGGAAAGGAGTCATTCAGGTTTGCCAAAACAGAAGATCATCCGGAAACAATCTGAGTATGTGTGGGTGGACACGAACCGGGAACTATGCCGGATCGCGGTCAGCCTTGAAAAGGAACCGGTCATCGGCGTGGATCTTGAGGCGGATTCCATGTTTCATTTTAAGGAAAGGGTTTGTCTTCTTCAGATCTCCACACCCTCTCAGAATATTCTGGTGGATCCTATAGGGTTAAAAGATATTGCACCCCTGAAGCCGATATTTGCCGATCCCCTTGTCAGAAAGGTAATCCATGGTTCCGACTATGATATCCGTTCCCTTAAAAGGGATTTTGGCGTAGAAGTGCGTTCACTCTTTGATACCCATATCGCTGCAAGGTTTCTTGGATATAGGGAGACCGGTCTTGCAAAACTCCTGAAAGATAAGTTCGGGCTCAACATTGAGAAGAAGTACCAGAAGAAGGACTGGTCCAAGAGACCACTGCCAACCGGTATGCTTGACTATGCGGTCCAGGATGCCTCTCATCTTCTTGCGCTTGCCGGAATTCTCGAAAAGGAACTGCGGGCCAAAAAACGAATTCTCTGGGTTGAAGAAGAATGTGAGATTCAGAGCAGGGTAAGTCCGGCGACTATTGATAAGAAGCCCCTATTTTTAAAATTCAAGGGGGCAGGGAGGCTTGATTCCCGCAGCCTGGCGGTCCTGGAAGCGATCCTGCAATTTCGAAAAAAGGTGGCCAGGCGCCGGGACCTCCCTCCTTTCAAGGTCCTGGCAAATGGCGCAATTATGGGGATGGTCACCAAACGGCCGATGACTGAAGCCCATATCAAGGAAATAAAGGGCTTAAGTCCCAGACAGGTCAAGGCCCTTGGTCCTTCGCTTTTAAAAAAAATAGGCGAGGCGCTGGATCTCCCCCGGGACGAACTCCCAGTCTATCCCAAAAAGGCCGGTAAGCGCATTAGCGCCCAGGCCGCTGAAAGGACAAAAGCCCTCAGAAAATGGCGGGAGAGGCGGGCCGGTGAGATGGTTCTTGAGCCCGGTCTTGTCTGTTCAAATGCCCAGATACAGTCACTGGCCCTTATAAATCCCATGAAGTCCGAGAATTTGGAATGTATCAATGGGTTGAAAAACTGGCAAAGCCAGGTTTTTGGCAGCGAGATTTGCGAACTTCTCAAGAAAACCGGGTGACCTTAATGTAAGGCCTGTGTTTTTTGCTTGACATGTGAATTTTGTTCAATTTAATATCTTTATGCTTCAAAATTTTCCGAACGATTAAATTTTAGTTGTTTCGCGGGTCTAATGCGGCGTTAAGGATTGTTTCCTTTGTCAGAGCGGTGACCTGAGTTTTGTAAGCATGAAACTTTTTGAAAGGAGGTCAGCGATATGGCACAGGGGACAGTCAAGTGGTTCAGTGATCAGAAGGGATTCGGTTTTATAGAGCAGGAAGACGGCGGTGATGTATTTGTTCATTATTCCGCAATTGAATCATCCGGCTTCAAGAGCCTTGAAGAAGGCGACCGGGTGAGCTTTGACGTGGAGCAGGGCACAAAGGGTCCAGCGGCCAAGAACGTCGTCAAGGTCTAATTCACAGGAATATGTTTTCAACAAAGGGCTTCTCGATGAGGTGAGACGGGGTGCCCTTTTTTCGTTTTGGGACCCTCTTTTTCTGTCACACTTGTCAATCATTTGACAATAGACTGGTTGTTTTGGCATGATTGTTAGTGGATTTCCCTGAATCCGTTATATAGAGAGGGATGATATCTTCTCAATATTTGGGGGAACTCGAATTTATGCAGACATCTTTTGAATAACGACCGGCGTCCGTCGAGGCATGCGGATCTCTTTATGATTGGGGGAACATGAAAAGGAGAGACTTTCTGAAAACCGTGGCAGCGGGCTTCATTGCAGGGGGGTTGACCCCTGCCGGGGCGCTGGCGGAGATCTCCAAAATGTATTCCCCCGCTTTTCCGGAAAACTGTGACTATTACGTCAGAGATTACCTCCAAAAAATACAATATTTTGACAAGCCTCACAAGGGAGACGTCTACCTGGACCATAAAAGATACGCACTCCTTGGATCCTCGGTAAAACGTTTCAAGCGTCTCCAGAAGACCGTGGGCCACGCCAATTTTCACCTGCTAAATTTTGATAACGCCATCAGCTTCGGCCGTGATTATTCCCGGGTGGGCCCGTTTACCAAAGCTGAACTGTATTTCCTGGAAATGATTTTCTATGATGACCCCGCCCTTTATGGTTTTTTCGGCGAAAAACCTGTGAAAAACCTCACCTCCCGTATTCAAAGACGTGATGTGGTAAAGGTAAGGCATACCGGAAACTACCTCTACAAGGGATTACCCCTTGATACCTACAAGAAAATCAAGCGCGACGTGGGCGATCAGGTCATTCTGACCTCCGGGGTACGAAGTGTCATAAAGCAGTTCCTGCTCTTCCTGAACAAGGCTTACAATAACAAGGGGAATCTCTCCCTGGCATCCCGCTCGCTTGCGCCTCCCGGCTATTCGTTCCATGGCGTAAGTGACTTTGACGTGGGGCAGGTCGGCTTCGGGATAGCAAATTTCACGGAACGCTTCGTCTCTACATCCGTATACCGGAAACTCAAAGACAGCGGTTATCTCAAACTACGCTACCCGAGAGAAAATGTATTAGGGGTGCGCTTCGAGCCTTGGCATATAAAGGTAAATTCACAGGCATGAAAAAAATTATTACAGCGATCATCATTTGTCTTTTTTTAATTGCGGAAGCAGTGTCTGCAAAAGGCAACCTTGACTTTACTCTCCACAAGTTGGAATCGGGCCTGCCCGGCAATACTCTGGTCGTGATAGGCGGAATACAGGGCGATGAGCCGGGCGGCTTCAACGCCGCATCCCTGCTCGTGACACACTACAAGATTTTAAAGGGGAGTGTCTGGGTCGTGCCGAACCTGAACTTTATCAGCATTATCAGAAGATCGCGGGGAGTTTACGGGGACCTTAACCGAAAGTTTGCTGCTATAAAAAGCACTGACCCGGAACTCAAGACCATCGAAGAAATCAAGGCCATTATCTTAGATGATCAAGCGGACGTGATACTTAACCTTCACGACGGAAGCGGTTTCTACCGGCCGACCTATATAGACTGGGCCCGCAATCCGAGTCGATGGGGACAGAGTGTGATTATTGACCAGGAGCGGATCGAGGCGGATAAGTTCGGAAACTTAGG
>JAIOSR010000466.1 GCA_021107495.1 Desulfobacterales bacterium
TGCAATGTTGGCATTGGGTTCCTCTAGCGTCTATCCATGTTCCTATATTTTTTTTATTCTTATCTTTTCAGGTTAACCCTTGAAAGTCAATTCATAGCGACCTCATGTGCAGCGGGACGTATAGTTGCAAGGTTGAATAACTAAGTGCGACTGAAAGGAAAAAAGGTTTCTATACAATAGATTTTTCACCAGATCGCCTTGAGATACCTCATTAGACCCTCAAGTTATCAATTGACCAGAAAACCTTCGATATGTCTGACATACTGTACTTGTCTCCAATTCCAGGTCACTTGACAAACAATCCAGTCGTCTCGACCAGCAGAGGCAATAACCACTGTAGGACGAAGTTTTGACGATGAAAGATCTGAAAAAGGGAATCTGACAAGTACTACTGAACCTTCTGAAGGTGAGACCATGCTTCCTCATCTTCCGGACGGTTCCAGTCTTCAGAAAGAGATGCTTCACTTAGGAGAGCTATCGCTGAGATGACATCCGATTTCTCATCGAGAATTGTGATTATCGCTCGGCAAGGTATCTGTACTTTTCATGAGGCGATTTATACAATGAGCTGAAAATCTCAATCCCCATCACAAACGGAATAAACAATTCATCCCATCTTCAAATTTTCAATATAAAATGGTGAACTTTATACAGGTAAAGCATAGTGTTTATGGCAGGATCGCTCTTTGATTTGAGCGGTTTCAAAAAGGCTTGAGGTTTCTATTGACATATGTAAGCTGAATTTTGCTGAATTTCAGGTTATGGCAAGCAAATCAATCGCCAAAGGTCATTTCTAAGACCCACAAATTGGGATAGCCTGCTAATTATCCTATGGTAAATAACCGTCCTTTATCCTCTTTGTGGACCGTCGCTCTTACCAATGCAATCCCTTCCGCATCCATTTTCTCTCCTTCGTATAGTTAAAAGTGTGTAAATTTTTACCAAAAAATGGAAAAAAATTACATGCTTTATAGGTAAAATATTACATACTTATTTTTTTGATTTTTTCTACTAAGCTAACCATTTAATATTATAGGAAATGTATAATTAATTTAATTTGCTCGTATGGCATGACATTTGCTTCTATGGCATGACATTTGATGCATTAATAATACCGCAAGTCTATTTTTTTGCTTATTATTCCACAATCAAGGAGTCTCAAATGGAAAATTATTTCAAGGTCCACATTACTTGCTCCTAATCAAATGGAGGGTATTTTATAGGACCCTAAAAAATACTAATATCAGATGCTACAATTGACATTGGCACATAATGTCAATTTTAACATAATTCAATCCCGTAAAAGGGATTTTTTATCAACTTAAACCAATATCAATTAGTCTAATAACATGGAAAAGGAGAAAATGAATGAAAAAGAAGAACGGAGTATGGCTTTTTTTATTGTTAACGATTGCATTATGTTTTTCTTCCCCTGCTTTCGCTGATCTTTTGGGTCCAAGCTGGGATGTCCCCGGAACATTTACGACTGCTACGAGCGACCCAACTTACCAGGCAATGGGACGTAACGGCGGTTTAACGCTTACATATTCGGGCTTCGATACAACTTTATTTAGCAGCCTGTACTATGGTCCAGCGAACACTGGAGGATATATCCCGGGATTGGCCATGGACGGTGCTGTGGATAATTTCGGCACCTATAGTCATCAGAGTAGAGTAGAGCAGCTCACAAGTTTTACTACCGGTACTATCGCAAGGGACCATGGTTATACCGAGTATTATGATAATCAAACTGGCAGAGCAGATTTAGTATATACAAGAATGGATCTCTATTTATTTGATTTGGATGACAACGCAATTACATGGGTCAGCGACTCAGTGTTACCAGACCCCATGTTTGGGAGTGTTGCAGACGTATACGGGGCGATCGTCGACACGGGTGGGTTCAAGGTCAACATAAGAAATTACGCTTTCACCACGCCATTTCTTAATTACTACGATGACCTACCTACAGGATCATACGATGCGCGAATGGATTACAACGATGGGTTTTGGCACGAGCCGGCGGGGGAACCCGTCCCCGAACCCGCCACAATGCTCCTTTTAGGTTCCGGCTTAATCGGTCTTGCAGGATTCAGGAGGAAGATGAAAAACAGAAGACAGTAATCAGAAGACAGATATAAGAATAGGCAGGGACTTTATCGTCCTTGCCTTTTTTTTATGCCTACCGATATCTATATGTTGTGTATGCTATCGGACACCCAAAAAGAGCGACTGCTGCTATAAATATTCAATGGCGGGAACCCAAGTTTTATTACGTTTAGTGTTCGAAACCTTATATATCAATTTATTCAGTTCTGCGCAGAGTACTGAATCTGTGATATCTGCAAGTTCTCCCTTAGATATGGACAAGCAAACAACCCGTTTATTTTTTAATTTTTTAGCATTTTTATCCGCCTGTTCTGTGGCGGATCACTCGAACCCCTGACCCCTGGAACCCTTGAACCCTTCATTTAGATCAACTCTTTTGGAGATGATCCTTACCAAAAAATATAATATCAACATGTTGTTATCGCCAACCAGGCACTCAATATCCACAGGTTCTTATAGCCGTCCATATGGGGAAAGATCGCAAATTTTGAGCTGAGTTTTTAAAATTGTCAACGATTATAGTCGTTTATCACGTGGTGCTGTATGCTGGACCTGCTTGTGCCGCTGTTGACCTGTCTGCATGTGACGGACGGGCAGGAAGGTTATCCGGAACCCGTGAACCTTTGTGAAAAGGATTTGCCAAACCGATTCCTGGCAATTAGACTGGTGCCCTGAGACAATAAAATTGAATGGCAAAGGACGGTAATGAATTGGCAGAAAATGATCTGATGAAATACAAACTCGAGAGGAAGGGTACTGAAAAGGGAGTGGGATGGTTTGCATGCATCCCGGAAAAAGAGCCGGATTTTGAAAAGGCCCTCGAATACAGCCGAGCACACCCCAATGACCAGTTCATGCACAAGTATATCCTGGACATGGTTGCGGCGCTGGAACCGGAGAAACTGGAACTGCTGATTCAGAGGGGGAAAGAAAAGGGCGATTTTCATCTGCTGGCCTTTATGTTTGAGTCTTGTATCCTCCACGTCAGATTCAACCACATGAAAAAGGCATTTGACTCAATTGATATTGATAAACTGGCTCAATGCTCTCCTCTTATATATATTCCCTGGTCTTTGAAACAAGACACCGAAGAGCATTTTTGGTGGTTGCAAAAATTCTCCAGAAATGCCCATCTGTTAGAAACCCTGCCATGTCCGGAAAAGGCTGAATTCCCCATGCCTTTTAAGCAGGAGGAAATCGATAAATGGGAAGACAATATCGTACCCATTGCAGAAATCGCTTCTCCCAATAAAAGGACAAAAACCATAACGAAACACCCGGCACCAAAAGAAGCGGCTAAAAAGGCAATAAAAAAACTGGAGAGTTTCGGTATACTTACGGGCTGGGAAACCAGACCGGACGCCACGCTCAGCCCTTATGCCGTTGAAAGACCCTGGAAACTTTCCGTTACGGTTAGACATGGCCAAAACCACTGGCAGTTGACAGGTGACCAGATAAGCTATGGCAGGGGTCTGAACATCCATCAGGGCCGTATATCCTGCGTAATGGAGTCGGCAGAGCGATATTCGTCGTTTGCGAGTTTTGATTCGAGTCGTGCAATCGGATACAAGAAAGACCATCCCATTATCAGGGCGCGATACGAAGACCTTCTAAAAGAGGACACAGCGGTCTTGAATCCCAATGATATGTGCATTGAGGTCCCATACGGAAACCAGGAACTGAACTGGGTTATGGGCGAGCAGGTTGATGAATATGGGATGCACCCGATTTATGTTCCTGCACAATTGGTCTTTCTGTTTTCCAATCTGGATGAAAGCAGCCTGACAAGCGGTCTTCCCTCAAACGGCCTTGCGGCCGGAAGTACCTTTGAAGGGGCAAAATTAGGCGCCCTCCTGGAGGTTATTGAACGGGATGCGGAAAGGGTCGTTCCCTATTCCGGTGACAGGTGTTTTCTCATGGAAGCGGAAGATCCAAAAGTGAACGACATTGTCGAGGGCTGCATGCAGAAGGGCATCCAGATCCGTTTACTGGATATAACCCCGGAGTTTGGTATCCCATGTTACCGGGCCTTTATACAGGGTCCCGGGGGTGTGATCCTTAAGGGGACAGGGGCCCATCTTGACGGAAAGCGCGCGGCCGTCGCCGCGATGACCGAAATACCCTACCCCTATCCTTACTGGTTCGGCTCCATGCCCGCGCCCGGGGACCTGGATACCCTGGAATATGAAGACCTCCCGGATTACTCATCCGGTGATTCGGCAAAGGACCTGCATCTTCTGGAAAAACTCTTGAAAATGAACGGTTATAAACCCATATATGTGGATCTGACAAGAGAGGATCTGGATATGCCGGTAGTGAAGGCCCTTGTCCCCGGTCTGGAGATAATGACCGTCGTGGATCGGTTTTCACCTTTGAGCATTAGGCAGTTCGGGCATTATCTGAAAAACTGCAAATAGTCTTCTTGAATCATCTCCCGATTAGTTGGAGTTAAACCAAAATAAATGGATTATATCCGGTTGAGCAGGCATTATCCTGGAGGGTTCAAGGAGTCAGGGATTCAAGGGTTTGAGTGAAATGCTAAAGAATTACAATGAGAGGAAATTCTCTGTATGACAACTACTCAGACTTTGCCGCAATGGCCTTCGAGGTAGGATTGAACCTTGGAGAAGATTTCCGACACCCTCTTGGATGTCGGCAGGGTGTCCCGGATGATCTTAAGATAGGCCCGCTCTCGGACAAGCTGGAATGTCCGGGGGAAATTCACGTCAAAGATCCAACCCATCTGAAGCAACTTGAAATCATTGAGCGTCCTGAGACAACCTACCCGCACAAGACGACCCGACATGAGATCTTCGTAAACTGTTTCGGAAATGTCCGGGGTATCAGGCAGATCGAGTTCTATTGTCTCATTGCGGGTCCCGTTTTTCTGAGTGTAATAATCGATCACAACGCGCCAGATGTCCAACTTATCGGCATCTCGAAGTAATCTCGAAAAATATAGGCA
>JAIOSR010000425.1 GCA_021107495.1 Desulfobacterales bacterium
AATGTAAACCGGAGAAGGGTGACCTAATGGGCTAAGTCAAACTGAAAGTTGAAACTATAATTTTAGAAAAATAATTGGCGTATTTAAAATCCCCCCTGCCCCCCTTTACAAAAGGGGGATTGAGGGGGATTTTTGTCCCATTAAACGTGCCTTTGACGTTTCCCTTGGGGGACCTACAAGTTAAAGTCAAAGGAAAATTTTTTGCGTATTTTGTCCACCCTCCGTAGCAGCTATCCACCTTCCGTAGCAGATACTGCGGAGGACGGGCTGCAGAGGACGGACCCCTTTTTTCGGCTATCTCAGTCTTTAAAATCTTAAAAAAACACTGAAATGGACCTTATCGTCGCCCGTTTTTGTTATATCTGTCCCGTCGTTTATCCCGTTTAAGACATGTGCCCCGTCAAGAGAAATGCTGAGATAACTTTTCCAGTACCAGCGCAGTCCCATGCCCATGCTTGAAATGGATTCCCCAGCAATCTGCCCGGGGTGAGGATCATCCAGATTTCGCCGGCCCGTATCAAAAAAAGCCAAAAGGCGCACGTTATGAACTATGGGCGGGGTCCAGACTTCGAAATTGAATTGATACCCGTTGTCCCCTGAGATCTCCCGCTCATCAAAACCGCGCACTGAGCGGGCCCCTCCCAAACCGAACTGTTCACCTGAGATCAGGGGTTCATTATACCTCGGACCAGTCTCTCAGAACTGCCCGGCTTGTTCAAACAACCATAGTACTTGTCAAAAGGAGACTCTTGTTGTTTGGTCACCAGTGCCCCTTCTTTGTTAGAGTAAAAATGACCCTGTCCCCCGGTCCAAGGCCAATAACCTTTCTTATTTCCTTAGGCATGACGATCTGACCCTTTTTGCTGATTTTTGCCGTCGAAATCATGTGTTTTACTCCTTTTGTGTTTTACTTTTTAAAGAAAAGCAGAAGGAAAAAAAGTCAACAAGGAAGGTCCGGCCTTTATTGTGATAGGCCCACGGCCGTCTTGACATCTGTAAGGTCGGGTGATAACTTCCGTTCTTTATAATGATAGGTAAATTCCGGGTACTCAGTGGCATCGACAAACTTGTTTGTCCGTGGTATCGAGACTGGAAAGCCGCTTCCACAGAGAGGGCGGTGTCCGGGCTGAGAAGAAGGACATTGGGAGGAATATATGACGTTTCAAGAACTTATTATGGCCCTTGAAGAATACTGGGCCGATTACGGGTGCGTAATACAGCAGCCTTATGATATTGAGGTGGGGGCCGGGACGTTTAATCCCGCGACCCTTTTAAGGGCATTGGGCCCGGAACCCTGGTCCGTGGCATATGTGGAGCCTTCCAGACGTCCCACGGACGGCCGTTACGGGGAAAATCCCAACCGTTTGGGCCATTATTACCAGTACCAGGTGATCATAAAGCCTTCGCCTATTGATGTCCAGGAGATCTATTTAGGGAGCCTGAAGGTCCTGGGGATTGACCCTTTGGATCACGATATCCGTTTTGTGGAGGATGATTGGGAATCCCCCACTTTAGGGGCCTCGGGTCTCGGGTGGGAGGTATGGTTAGACGGCATGGAGATAACCCAATTTACCTATTTCCAGTTGGCGGGAAGTATCAGGCTGGACCCCATTCCCGTTGAGATAACTTACGGGCTTGAAAGAATCTGCATGTATTTGCAGGAAAAAGAAGACGTGTACGATCTTATGTGGAATGATAAAATTCGCTACGGAGACATCCACAAAAAAGGGGAATGGGAGCTTTCGGTCTATAGTTTCGAGACGGCCGATGTGGATATGCTCTTAAAATCCTTCGACATGTATGAGAAGGAATCTTTGAGGCTCTGTGAAAAAGGGCTGGTCCTTCCGGCATACGATTATTGTCTCAAGTGTTCCCACGCATTTAACCTCTTAGATGCTAGGGGCGCTATCAGCGTGACCGAAAGGACCCAGTATATTGATCGTATCAGGACCTTAGCACGGCTTTCCGCAAAGAATTACGTGGCACAGAGGGAGGAGATGGGTTTTCCTTTGATGACTGACGATTGACATGGCCGCAAAAAGGCGCCCGTCCTCCGCAGCCCGTCCTCCGAAGTATCTGCTACGGAGGGTGGACAAAAGACGCAGAAGTTTTAAAGAGGTATGATGATGGTTGCTGAACTACTTTTGGAAATAGGGACGGAAGAGATTCCCGCCGGTTATCTGGAAAAGGGGCTGGCCGAGATAAGACGGCTTGCACAGGCCCTTCTGGAAGAGAACCGGATTGAAATGGCGGGCGGCCTTTACACATATGGCACGCCGAGGCGACTGGTCCTGATCGGAAAGGCCATTGCCGAAACACAGGAGGATCTTGAGCAGGAGATGACGGGCCCTCCAAAAAGCGTAGCCTATGATGAACAAGGAAAGCCCACAAAGGCGGCCATGGGTTTTGCAAAGAAACAGGGTGTTCCCGTTGAGAAACTTGAATGCATAGAAACGCCCAAAGGGGAATACTTGTATGTCAAGCGGCTGATTGCCGGAAGTCCCACCAAGGATATCCTGGCCGATGCATTGCCCAAACTAATTGCCGATATTCCATGGCCCAAGTCCATGAGGTGGGGGAAAATAGGTTTTCCCTTTGTGCGGCCCATTCATTGGGTCCTGGCGCTCCTGAACGGTGAGGTGATTCCGTTTGAGGTCGCGAACGTAAGGAGCGATAATACCACACAAGGCCACCGGTTTATGGCTCCCGAGACACGGGAAGTCTTCAGCGTGGGCGATTATCTCCAGACAATGATGGACAGCTTTGTCCTTGTCGAGCAAAAGGAAAGAGAACAGGTCGTTGAAAGACTTGCCAAGAAAGCCGCCGAAACAGTGAACGGAATACCGGTACAGGACCCGGACCTGGTGGCGACCGTTGCCAATCTCGTTGAATATCCTTCTGCGGTTTGCGGTGGTTTTGAAAAGGATTTTCTCAATCTCCCGGACCCCGTTCTGATCACTGCCATGAGAGAGCACCAGAAATATTTTGCAGTCTATGATGGGAAAGGTCAATTGATGCCCAATTTTGTGGCCGTGAATAACACGGTTGCAAGGGATGAATCAGTGGTTCAAAGGGGTCATGAAAGGGTCTTGCGCGCCAGGCTTTCCGATGCGGATTTCTTTTTCAAAGAGGACAGGAAACGGCCCTTGGGGGACCGGCTCGATGACCTGAAAAGGGTTATTTACCAGGCCGATTTAGGAACGTCTTATGCAAAGGCTAAACGATTTACCGTATTGGCTGAATATGTAGGTGAAAAAATGGTCCCGGAAAGGCTTGAACACATAAAAGTTGCGGCAAGCCTGTGTAAATGTGACCTTGTTACTCAGATGGTTGCTGAGTTTCCGAGCCTTCAGGGGGTTATCGGAGAGGCGTATGCAAGGATGGAAGGGCATCCGGAAGATGTATGCACTGCAATTAGGGAGCACTATCTTCCCACAAAGGCCGGGGGCCGGCTACCGCAATCCGATGTCGGGGCCGTTGTGGGTATTGCCGACCGTATGGACACTATTGCCGGATGTTTTGCCGTAGGTCTTGAACCCACGGGCACTGCGGATCCTTTTGCACTGCGCAGGCATGCGCTGGCCATTATACGGATAGTGGAAGACAAGGGATGGGAGTTTTCGCTCAACGAGTTCATCAAAAAGGGGCTCTCAATCCTGGGTGAAGATCTCGATTTTGATAATGAACGGGTGTTTGCCAGGGTGTCGGATTTTTTCAGGGAACGGTATAAGCAGATGATGTTGCGGGCGGATTATGAAACCGACCTGATTGAGGCCGTGATATCTATTGAGTTTGACCGGATAAATGAGTTGCGTCCAAGGATTGACCATCTCAAAAGGTTTGCTTCCGAATCAGGGGATTTTCAAGAACTGGCCCTTACTTTTAAAAGGGTAACCAACATAATCAAGAAACAGGAAAAGAGATTCGAGGTGGATCCGGCCCTGTTTAAAGAAACCTGTGAATCTGCCTTGTGGGACGCCTTTCAGGCACTGAAAGACGATGTTTATCAGCGCATGGAAAGAAATGAATATTATGAGGCACTGGGTCTCATGGCCCGGCTCAGAAAACCTGTGGATGAATTTTTTGATGGTGTGGAAATCCTTGTCAAGGATGATCAGGCTTTGAGAGAAAACAGGGTAGGGCTGTTGCAGCAATTAGCAGGGCTTTTTCTTAGCGTGGCCGATTTATCCAGGTTTTCCATATGAAGTGAGCTAAAGTGAAAAGTGATCTAAAGTGACTAAAGTTATGGTGTCGCTTTGCTCCTCATTTTTTATAAATCAAAAGTGCCGAAGGCACTTTAGTCACTTCAGTCACTTAGCTTTATGGCTTTTTTATAAGGATATACAACACCCCGTCGTGTTGCATGTGTCCTGCGGCCGTTTCGGCGTAGGGGCCGCTTCCCCAGAAGAGATCTGCCCTTCCTGCCCCCCTGATTGCCCCACCCGTGTCCTGGTTCAGCACAAAACGGGAAAACTCCTTCCATTTTGTGATTTCACCTCGATTATTTACAACCGGTTTATGGCATTTCATAAATGCCAGTGCCCCTTTTGGAAAAAGTCTGTCGTCCAGGGCTAAAGACCTTCCGGGTGTAACCGGAACGTTGATATTACCCCGAGGACCGCTGTCCAGGATATGAAAGAAGACATAAGAGGGATTGTGGTCGAGGACCTGGTTTATGATATCGGGATGTTCGGCCAGATATGTACGGATGCCCTGCATGGACATCTGTTCCCTTTTCATGAAACCCACGTCTAACATGTACCGGCCAATGCTCCGGTAAGGGTGACCGTTGGATGCCTTATACCCCACCGACACGGTATTGCCGTCAGGCAGTCGCAAGCGGCCCGAGCCCTGTATATGAAGGAAGGCAACATCCACCGGATCTTTTAACCAGGCAATTTCCAGATTGCGCCCCTGGAGGGCTTTCTCCATTTCTATGTTACGTCTGGAATAATAGGGCATGACCTTATTCCCTTCAATCCTTGCGACAATTCTTTGGCCTTTGAGTTTATTTTTGAACAGAGACAGGTCAATCCTTACAAGATCATCGGGTTGCCGGTATATGGGATATTTGAAGGTCTCATCCGGGTTCAGGCTTCCTTTAAAAACGGGTTCAAAGTAGCCTGTAAAAAGGACCTTGTTATTTCCAACGCGACCTGTAGCTCGATAGATCCGGAATCGCTTCCGGACTTCCTTATTCAATTTGTCGGGATCGGGGGTTTCCTTTATGAGCTTCAGAAAGGCCTCCTGGCTCTCAAGGACCTGTCTGCAGGTAAACTTGTCAGGTCCGTAATAAAAAATTTTTTCAGGGTCTAGCCGGTTAAGGTACTCAAGGTTTCTTTCAAAGGCCAGGGCAAGGGAGTCAATGTGTATGTCGTCCCTGAAGGTGGGAGAAAAGAAACGGACCCTTGAAAGGGCCTCGTCAGGGCGTTGGGCCGGCTTAATCAGCGCCGGATAGCAGCCCGCAAAACCCATAAGGGTAATCAGGAGCAGAAATCGAGGTAAAATTTTTGCGATATGCAGCATATTTTTGCCCAAATTTGAGTGTATTTATGGCACTATTCAGGTTGCCAGGTTCACGGTTTGTGGTTCACGGTTGATCGGCCCCGCTCAAAGTCCGGGATCTTCTAATTGTGCCTCATATTTCTTGAGATAATTGATAAAACTACAAACGGCAGTACGCCCTGTTAGAATCCCCTGGCAGGGTAAATGTTCGTCCGGCCTGCTTACAGGCATTTTGAATTCTCCGGGCGATATGTAGCGCTCCCTAACCTTAAACCCTGAACCCCTGAACGTTGAACCTGAGCAGTTATGATAATACAAAAAACCGTGTTTATCAAGGGATGCTGAAAAACACTGTGACGAGTGTGCATAAAGCCTTCATTTTTTTATAAATGTGGTTTTTTTAACACACTTCGGGCTTTATGGCGTTGAGTCCGGTGCCTAAACAGTAGATTGTGATAATTATATTTACGTAGTTAAATCAATTAGTTAACCTATATCTTAACAAAATATTCATATTTTCCTAACTTTGGCATGCCATTTGCTTTGACACAGGGCAACTGAATTGTGCCTAAACATCGCACATGCTCAATATCTTGTGTATGCCCCAGGTTTTTTAGGTTCTAAAACATTGACAGGAGCAAAGATTGGACTACAAACAGCGGACGTTGAAGGATCAGGTTGAGTGCACAGGCGTCGGTCTTCACAGCGGAGAAAGGGTTCATTTGAATATCAGGCCCGCACCATCCGATACAGGAATTAAATTTGTGAGGACCGATTTGGACGGGCACCCCATGATCGAGGCACGTTTTGACAATGTGTCTAACACTACGCTTGCCACAACCATCGGTAGTAATGGGTGCAAGGTTGCCACCATTGAACACCTGATGGCCGCCTTTTTCGGCCTGGGTATAGATAATGCCTTGGTTGAACTCGATGGCCCCGAGGTTCCCATCATGGATGGGAGTACGGCCCCGTTTATATTTCTTATCAAGAGCGCAGGCATTCGGGAACAAAAGAGCCCAAAACAATTTATTGTCATCAAGAAGCCCTTTAAGATCGACGATGGAAACCGGTCCATTCACATATATCCTTCAAAAGAACTCAAAATTACCTATACGATCGACTTTGCGCATCCCCTTTTGAGAAACCAGAAATATGAGTTGAGGTTTTCCGGCAGAGATTTTGTCAGGGAAATCAGCAGAGCCCGAACTTTCGGTTTTCTGAAAGACGTCCAGACCTTAAAGGAAAACGGGTTGGCCAAGGGAGGTTCATTAGACAACGCTGTGGTTATTGACGACTTCAGAATTATCAATGAAGACGGTCTCAGGTTCGAGGATGAATTCGTGCGGCATAAAATCCTTGATTTCATTGGAGATCTTTCCATAGTCGGGTCACCTGTCATCGGCCATTTTGTGGTAGAAAAATCCGGCCACTTTCTCAATCATCAGATGTTAAAAAATCTGATGAAATCAAAGAAGCACTGGAAAATGTTGACTTTTGAAACACCTGCCGAATGCACCAAAAACAGTGTAAAAATACCCTCCTTTGGTGTTTTGGATCCGGTTCCTGCCTGATTATGTTTAGCATTCAGAAATTCTAAGGCACACAAAATCCCGTGTCTTGACTTTCCATTCTTCCTGTCTTTTTCATTACCATCGCTCTCATTCAAAAACGGTTTTTTACTCGCCTCCACAAGAATATCCTCTCCCGCCTTGGCGGGACTGCGGGGATTTTCTCGCTTGGGCTAAACATACCTTATAAAAGGGCCTTTGGAACAAAGGTGATATGGCTTGCATTTCGAAGGGTTCTTAAGTATCATGATTTAAGGTCTTGGAAATTATACAACTTATTGAAATATAGGTATTTTTGGCCTTTGGATAAATCTTTGTTGGATTGGTTTTTAGCCATGATATCGGGCTCGGCCTCCTGCTCCGCTTCTCTCCGAGGCGTAGGATCTACGAGCCGGAGGATAAGGCCGAAAGCTGATGGCCGATAGCGCGCCCGTCCTCCGCAGTTGCCTGCTACGGAAGATGGAAGTCTAAAAACGTTAGTTTCTGGATGAGCACAAGTTAAGGAACCGCATGCATTTTCTCACAAAAAAGACCGCAGTGCTTGCAGCAGTGACCCTGTTTTTGCACTTTTCGCTTTTGACCCCCACTCTTAAAGCGGAAGAAGCCCGCATAAAAGATATTGCGGTTATCAACTCCTGGGATCATTGCATACTCTCTTTTAGCGTAACCGGCTGTTTCACGGAAGAGATGAAAAAGGCCATTGACAACGGGATTGATACGACTTTTACGTTTTATATCGAACTTTATGAAGTAAGGAAATTATGGTGGGACAGACAGGTAGCTGATCTTAGCGTAAGCCACAGCATCAAATATGATAATCTTAAGAAGGTCTATATGGTAACCCTTTCGGAAAAGGATGATAAGGTGTTTTATGTTGAGGACTTTGATAAAGCCAAAAAAGTGATGTCTGAAATCAAGGGGTTCGGGATCACCAGACTCCATAATCTTCAGAAGGGAAAGCGTTATCAGGTTCGCATGATGACTGAACTTGACAAGATAACATTACCCTTTTATCTCGATTATGTTTTTTTCTTCCTCTCCCTTTGGGACTTTGAGACGGATTGGTATACGGTGGATTTCAGTTATTAGTTTCCTTTTTCAGTTTTAGAATGGGCACCGGGTAGTCGGGCTGAACATGAAGAATTATTTACAGGCCGAAAGACAGGATTTTAAAAGGCGACGCAGGGAAAGATACCTGATTGGGGCCCTGCTTATAGTAGTCGTTTTTCTTACCACACTTGGGGGGATGTACTTCTTTGATTTTGGGGTGGACCTTCCATTGACAAGCAGTATTCTTGTTTTCGCCCTGATCAATATCAACGTGATATTGCTCCTGCTTCTTCTTTTCCTTACGGTTCGAAACCTTGTAAAACTGCTTTTTGAAAGAAGAAAGAGTATTATGGGTGCAAAACTCAGGTCTAAGCTTGTCCTGGCTTTTGTGACCCTTTCACTGTTACCGACGATTATACTTTTTTTTGTGTCAGTACAATTTATCTCTCTGTCCATCGAATACTGGTTCAATCTCCCGATAGAACAGTCCTTGAAGAACTCCGTTGAAGTAGGACAGGATTATTACAATAGGACTGCCGAGGAAATCCTTTCTCTTGGCAACAAGTTAGGAAGGGTAATTAGCTATGAGGGATTCATGTTGCGCACCAGGAAAGATCAACTTGAGAGACTCATTCATGAGAAACAGAAGGAATACGGCCTGGCCTCACTCGGTGTGTATACAAAAGAGCTGGACCCCAGAACCGTTGCGCAGGATGTCAAGATCGATCTAAGTACGTTTAAAGGCCCCGGCAATGACATGCTGGCAAAAACGCTCGAGAAGGGGGCAGATAGCCAGTACACCCAGTCCTCGGCCCACGGAGATCTGGTCAGTGGCATTGTTCCCGTGTTTTCGAGGACGGAATCAAAGGCCGTGGTGGGTCTTATCGTCCTGGCAAAATTTGTTCCAGGCAGGTTTGTCAATCGACTCAAGGCTATTTCCATGGGGCTTCAGGAATACCGGCAGCTCAAGATGTTGAAAAAACCTATGAAAGTCACCCATATGATTACTCTTTCCATTGTTACGCTTCTTATTATCTTTTCATCCGTATGGTTCGGGTTTTACCTTTCCAAGGAGATCACCACCCCTATTAAGGAGTTGGCCGAGGGAACAAACCGTATCGCTTCGGGGGACTATGATTTTTTTATTGATTTAGAGGCGAAAGATGAAATAGGGGCCCTGGTGAATTCATTCAATAGGATGACCATGGACCTGAAAACCGGAAAGAATCAGCTCGAGGAGGCCAACAGGGAACTCATTAACGGCAACGTTGAACTGGAACAACGAAGACTTTACATGGAGATTGTCTTAGCCAATGTGGCCGCCGGTGTAGTATCTGCCGATGTCCATGGAAATATCCTTACTATAAACAAATCAGCAGAGCGGATGTTAGACATAAAAGCGGATAAGATTATAGGAAGCAATTACACTCACATAATTCCGGAAGATTACATCAAGGTAATTGACGGATTCGTGAGCGATAGAGGCCTTTTTCGGAAAGGCTTTTTAAACAAACAAATCAGGTTATCCGTGGCAGACAAAAGGCTGATTCTGCTCGTGTCCTTGAATGTGCTCCGTGATGATAGAGGGAACTATCTTGGTCTTGTTGCGGTCTTTGAAGATTTGAGCGAAATCGAAAAGGCTCAGCGCATGGCCGCATGGCGGGAAGTGGCAAGACGCATAGCCCACGAGGTCAAGAACCCGCTGACACCGATCCAACTCTCCGCACAACGCCTTCAGAAAAGATACGGAGAGAAGCTTGCAAAAGAGGATGAGGGGGTATTCAAGGAGTGCACCGAGATGATAATAAACCAGGTGGAGGAGTTAAAGGGGCTGGTAAATGAATTCTCAAAGTTTGCCCGTATGCCCGCATCCAATCCGGTCCCGGCAAATATCCGGGAGATAATCAGTGAATCCCTGAGCCTCTACAAGGCAGCACATAAAGATGTAAAGTTCACCTTCAATGATTTAAATGAAGTTCCGGTTTTTAATTTAGACAGAGAGCAGATAAAAAGAGTGATGATCAATCTCTTGGACAATGCCATTGAATCTATGAATGGTAAAGGAGAAGTGGTCATAGATCTCAATTACGACAATCTCCTTCAGATGGTGAGAATAGAAGTCGCTGATAACGGGAGGGGCATATCTCCGGAGCATAAAATGCGCCTGTTCGAACCTTACTTTTCCACAAAAAGGCAGGGCACCGGCCTGGGGCTTGCCATTGCGAATACTATCATCACGGACCATAACGGATTTATCCGGGTTCAGGATAATCAACCGAAAGGGACTACGTTTATTATAGAGCTCCCTGTGAGGGTTTAGTGGAACACGAAACACGTTAGATATGTTCATATTTTTATACCATTTCATGTGGACAGTTGTCCTCTTGTTGGTTCTTCCGCTCCTTCCGTTTATAAAAAGGAGGAAGCGGATTGCCGAAAGACTTTCGTTTAATTTACCCCCGGCCTCTCTTAAAGGCGGAAATGTCTGGATACATGCGCTCTCCGTGGGTGAGGTTATCTCAGCTATTCCCCTGGTAAAGGCCCTCAGTCTTAAATATCCTGACAAAGACATCGTTTTTACCGTGACTACTTCCAAGGGCCTGGGCGTTGCACAAAAGGAGTTGAAGGGTAATGTCAATGCCTTGCTGCCCATGCCCATTGATTTCTGGTGGTGTATTCAACGGATGGTGAACCATATTCGGCCTTCTGTTTTTATTCTTGTTGAAACCGATATATGGCCGGGGCTTATTTATTATCTGAGAAAAAGGGGAATAAAGAGTGTCCTGGTCAATGGCCGGGTTTCTCCCCGGACTTTTAAGTCCTATCGAAGATTTCCTCTTTTCACCCGGATGATGTTCGGGCCTCTTGAAACATGCCTTATGCAATCAGACCTGGACAGGAAAAGACTTTTGGGGACCGGAATAGAACCGAAAAAGGTAAGGACGGTCGGGAATATAAAGTATGACCGCGACTGGGTCCCAATGGACAGTGAAGAGCGCCAGAAGTTATTGCGTTCATTAAATCTCGGAGTTGAAGATATGATATGGGTGGCCGGAAGCACACACCCGAATGAAGAGGAGGTACTTCTAAATACCTTTAAAAAACTGCGCCCGTCTTTTACTCACTTGCGCCTTATACTTGCCCCGAGAAAGATTGAACGATCCGAAGACATCCTGGAGCAGGCCCGGGACATGGGGCTTGAGGCCGTTTTGAAAACCGGGGTTTCCAAGAGCAGGGATCCATATGATGTGGTTATACTTAATACCTTAGGCGAACTCGGGCGCATTTACGGGATCAGCAGGGTGAGTTTTGTGGGAGGCAGCCTGGTACCGTTTGGGGGACATAACCTGTTGGAGCCTGCCGGCTTTGGTTGTCCGGTTCTCTTTGGGCCTCACACTCATAATTTTGTTCTAATGTCCGAATTGTTGGTGGAGGCTGGTGGCGGATGGCGGGTCAAGGACGCGGAAGCGCTTTATGGGGCCATGCAAACACTCTTAGCTGATACGGAAACGTGCAATGTCATGGGCAGGCTTGCAAAAGAATTTGTGGAAAAAAACCGTGGGGCACTGGAAAGGGTTATGTCATGTGTCGCAGAGTGCATTTCCGGGAGCAGGGGAATCAGCCAATGAAGAGTTTTGGACCTGAGTGGTCCCAAATTCACCAGACAAAATCACCCGGGCTATGGTCCCCGCTTCTGACCTTTTCTTCGGCTTTATACGGCCTCGGTGTAAGGCTTCGTCTGTGGGCTTACGAATACCGATTTTTCAAAAGAGAATCCCTTCCGGGTTTCGTGGTCAGTGTCGGCAACATAACTGCCGGAGGAACGGGAAAGACGCCTGCAGTGGTGATGCTGGCACAGTGGGCCAGGAATGAAGGGCTTCCGGTTGCCGTACTTTCCAGAGGGTATGGCGGGCAATACAGGACGAAGGTTTTAGCCGTATCCGACGGCAACCGCGTCAAGGCCGGCCCCGAAGAAGCAGGGGACGAGCCTTATCTTCTCGCAAAAAGGCTTTCGGGTATTCCGGTCGTTGTATCTAAAAAACGTTTTCTGGCAGGATTGTTTGCGCATGAAAAGTATGGATGCGACTTTTTTATTTTAGATGATGGTTTTCAACACCTGGAATTGAACCGGGACCTGAATCTTGCCCTTATTGACGCAACAAATCCTCTGGGAAACGGTAGCCTTCTGCCCCGTGGTCCTCTTAGAGAACCGGTCGAACAATTAGCCAGGGCGAATGCATGTATTGTTACGCGCTGCGAAGGGCAGGGCTCAGGGGAAATTGTGCCGCGTTTTTTGAAGGTAAAATTTTCCTCGATCCCGGTTTTCTGTGCGGATCATGTGGCGGAAAATATCGTTTTTCCCAATTCAAAAGAGGTTTATGGCCCTGAATTTGTGAAGGGAAGACGCGTGTTGGCCTTTGCCGGTATTGCCCGGCCGGAAAGGTTTAAGCAAACCTTAATAGGGCTGGGCGCAAATGTTGCTTATTTTGGGGAATTCAGGGATCATTACCCGTTTAATCGAGATGATATCCAGGCCTTATTTAAAATGAAGGAAAAGCAGGGCGCGGAATATATCGTCACCACGGAAAAGGATTGGGTGAGGGTTTCGCCCTTTGTGGCGGACCGCACTGATATGGCTTATCTGAGTATTAATTTTGAATTCACGTCAGGCCGGGATGAGTTTTTCAGAATGATTAAAGATAGTATGGCCGCAAAAAGGCGCAAAATACACAGAAAGTAAAATTCATATGACTTAATATCAGTTAGTTATGAAAGTCAGAAACATAAACCCGGACTTTTTTCGAGTCCATCAAAGATTGGATTGAGTGAAGTGTCTGAGCTGAAAGTGATAGGCAATAAAGAGATAGATAAATCAACAGTCAAACGTATCATGGTGCGCGCCACGAACTGGGTGGGGGATGCGGTAATGACCCTTCCTGCCCTTGAAGCCATAAGAGAAAATTTCCCTCACAGTTCAATAACCGTGTTGGGAAAGCCGTGGATGCTGCCGCTTCTCGAAAAACATCCTGCCGTGGACCATGTTATTATATTGAGGAAGAAAGGACGGTATCTTGCGGATCTTGTTGAGATGATCCGGGTTGTCAGGGAGATCAGGAAACAGGGGTTTGATCTGGCCGTGCTTTTTCAAAATGCCTTTGAAGCGGCGCTTCTGGCCTATCTCGGGGGGGCCGGATTCAGGCTCGGTTATAATACGGACTGCCGGGGGTTTTTGCTTTCTCATCGGGTCATCAGAAGTGATGAGGTTTTGAAGGTCCACCAGGTGGAATACTACCTTTCCATCCTGCGAGCCGTGGGCTGGAAGGCAGTAAACCGCGATCCGTCTCTGTATGTCGATAAAAAGTGCTTGAATGACGCCTGGCGCATAATGGATTCAAGCGGGATCCAAAAAGGCGATTTCCTGATCGGGCTCGGGCCCGGCGCTATTTTTGGTGAGGCAAAACGATGGCCTTCGGAAAGATTTGCCAGGATAGGGGACTGGGCCGTTGAAAGGTGGGGCGCAAAGGTCGTGGTCATGGGAAGCGAAAAGGAAATGGATATTTGCAGGGGATTGAGTGATTTCATGGAAAACAGGCCGGTCAACCTCTGTGGTCGGACTTCACTCGGCGAGGCCATGGGTGTGCTCAGCCGGTGCCGGTTTTTTGTGACCAATGACTCAGGCCTTATGCACATGGCGGCTGCGCTAAGTGTGCCGACTGTGGCGGTGTTTGGCTCAACAGACCCTGTGGCTACGGGACCGCGCGGACCAAATACCCGGATTGTCAAACATGATATTGAATGCGCCCCTTGCCTGAAACCCACCTGTCCCGGGGATTTTAGCTGTATGCTTTCCATTGAACCCGAAGAGGTATGGGACGCGATGGAGGCACTTAGGGAGGATATGGAATGAAGATGCCTGCGGTTTTTATGGACAGGGACGGTACTATAAACGAGCAGAGGGGATACATTAATCATATCAGCCGTTTTATTCTCCTCCCGGGCACGGCCGAGGCCATAAGGCTTTTGAACAGTCACCAATATCTTGCTATTATTGTATCCAATCAATCAGGGGTTGCCAGGGGATATTTTCCCCTGCAACTGGTTGAAGATGTGCATTCGCACATGAAGGAGTTGCTAAAAAAGGAGAATGCCGTTATTGACGGGATATTTTTCTGCCCGCATTACCGAACGGGAGTTGTGAGCGAATACACTGCTGACTGTGACTGCAGAAAGCCTCGGACGGGCCTTATAAAGAGTGCATGCGAGACCTTTGATATTGACATGACCAATTCATATGTAATCGGTGACCGGTGCACGGATATTGAACTTGCAAAAAGGGCCGACCTTGAAGGCATCCTGGTCAAGACCGGCTACGGGCTTGGAGATATTGAGTATGTACTTCCCGGTTCGCCGCTTAAGCCCGCATATATTGCCGGTGACCTCCTTGATGCGGTTCGCTGGATTATTGAAAAGGATGATAGACAGTAACATATGCCGAAGCACAAAATAATACACCTCAACCCGCCAGAGAAGTGTAAATTCCCTTTTAAAAACAGGGAAGATCAAAGGGCGTTCAAAGTATCCCCCCTTTGTCAAAGGGGGGCCAGGGGGGATTTTTGATACCAAACAATATTATGCGTTGAGTAGTAATAGGGACCGGGCCGACCATGTCGGCGGGATTACTATAGAGCGATCCCTGATCCATGGGTACGGGATCATTGATGACATGGTCTTAATGTAATAGCTCAATAAGTAGAGGCGTTAGGCCATAATCGCCGGGGCATGCGGCTCTTTGAAAAGAGTTCCGCATGCCTCAGGGAGGCCGGTCGTTATTAGAAAGATTTCTGTATAAATTCGAGTTTCCCCAAATATTGAGCAGATACGTTTTAAGCGAAATAGAATGAAAACTCCAAAAAGTATTCTAATTATTAAATTGAGCGCTATCGGGGATGTGGTTCAGACACTTCCCTTTTTAGAGGTACTTAGAGAGAATTTTCCTAATGCCCGTATTGACTGGCTCGTGGAAGAGCAGGCATTCCAGATTATAGCGGGACATCCAGGTCTGGATCGGGTTGTTGTTTCCCGAAGGAACCTGTGGAAAAGCAGACTGCTGCAATTCAAATCGTGCATGTCGGTGATTCGAGAGGTGAAAGTATTTTTGAAGGAACTAAGATCATATGAATACGATCTGGTCGTTGACCTTCAAGGCCTGCTCAAGAGCGGTGTCCTGATCGGCCTTTCCAAAGGGAAAAGGAAGATTGGTATGGCCGGTGCCAGGGAAGGGGGTTGGGCCTTTTTGAATGAACGGCCTGTTCCGGTGGATTACGACGAGCATGCCATTGACCGTTACCTGAGAGTGGCCGAATATCTTGAGTGTGATATTAGCTCCCGGAATGGACATATCCCTGTTTCAGATTCCGACAAAAAATGGGTGGACGACCTTTTGAATGTCAACGGAATTCAGAAGCGGACTTTGGTGGCTATAAATCCAATGGCCAGATGGAAGACGAAACTTTGGGAACCTGAGAGGTTTGCGGTCCTTGCGAATAGAATCACCGATGAGTTATCATGTAAAGTCATTTTCACCGGAAGCAACACGGACAGGAATGTTCTTGAAGATATTTCCAGGAAAATGGAGAGGCGACCCATAAATCTTGCGGGGCGGACCAGCTTGAAGCAGTTGGCCTATCTCTTTACCAGGTGTGCGGCCCTTGTGACCACGGATACTGGGCCCATGCACATCGCTGCGGCCATGGGATGCCGTGTGGTCGCTCTGTTCGGTCCCACAGCGCCTTGGCGGACCGGCCCCTATGGTCAGTCACACAAGGTTATCAGGGTGGATC
>JAIOSR010000213.1 GCA_021107495.1 Desulfobacterales bacterium
GAGTTTTTCGGAATCATCTCTATTGCCTGGCAGTGGCTTCTCCAGGCACTGTCCGTTCAAAAGGCTTTAGAGAGAGACTTGTCAGAAAGGGAAACCCTTTTTTACAAGGGTAAATTCTACACATTCAGATTTTTTTTCCATTACGAACTCCCAAAAATAGAGGGATTGAGCAGGCGGTTGATGGAGAGCGACGGGTTAACCGTAGAGATGAAGGAGTCCTTTTTCGTTGACTGAGCATTATGGCTGGTCATGAGGTGGTGAGAAGGCGTAGGCCCTACGGGCCGGAGGCCGAGCTTCTCGGCCTGTCGAAGGCCTTCCAGCAGTCACTCTGAAAAGTCCGCTTCAACCTTCAACCTCACAATCATGTGTTGTCTTGAGGCGTACTCATTAACCGGATGAACCATAAGGTTTCGAAGTGTTATCCCTATAGTTGCATAAATAACATGGCAAATCGGGTTTAAAGACTGGTATAATAGCTTCTTTCAAACTTTTGGCTCGGTTGTCGGAAGACACTCCAAGTGACATCCTGAAAACAACGAAAAACAGACATGTTATTTACCCGATGGGAAAGCCGAGGATGCCACATCTCGTGCGTTGTCAAGGGTTCGCGGTAAAGTACTACAGCTTCACCCTCGACGCCTTAGATCTGCAGCATCTTCGATTTTTGCAACGTTAGGGTAAAAACAGTCAAGTTGATATCACGCTGACAGGTTTAGCTCCTTTTGCTCCAATTCCTGGGCCTGAGCCACTGTAATGGCAACAACATTGACAACGTTTTCCATATCCGTCCCGCGCTGGATAACATTAAAGGGCTTGCTTATGCCCATAAGGAGCGGGCCCACCGCCTTTGCGTTCCCCAAGCGATCAAGGAGCTTGTAGGCCACATTGCCGGCCGCCAGATCAGGAAAAACAAGGACATTGGCTGGACCTCCAAGGCGGTTGAATGGGTATTCCCTCGTGAGTATCTCCTCGACCACGGCGGTATCCGCCTGCATCTCCCCGTCGATGACCAGATCGGGATTCCGCTTCCGGGCGAGCTCCACGGCCAACTCGACCCGTTTGGCATCCGGGTGATGGGCGCTTCCGAAGTTAGAGAAGGAAAGCATGGCCACTCGGGGCTTGATGTCAAAGAACTCGGCCATTTCTGCGGCCAGGATCGCAATTTCGGCCAGGTCTTCCGAGGTGGGATGAAAGTTCACCGTAGCATCGGCGAAAAGCATGGTGCGATCCCTGAAGATCATAAGATATAGACCGGAAACCTTGGTAACGCCCAGGCACCGGGGAATAACTTGCAGGACAGGCCGAATCGCATCAGGGTAAGAACGGACTATACCGTGGACCTGCCCCTCAACCAATCCTTCGTTTACCATCATCGCACCGAAGACGTATCGGTTTCGGAGTTGTCGGCGTGTCTCTGCCATGGACCACCCCTTGCGCGCCCGGATCTCAAACAGCTTCCCGACGAAATCCTCATAGAGTGGACTTTTCAGGTTGTCCAGGATTTCAATGCCGTCCAGGGGAATGCGCAGCTCAGTTGCTAAAGAACGGATTTCCTGCTCCCTGCCAAGCAGCACAGGATGGGCAATCCGTTCATTTACTATCTGATGGGCGGCACGCAGGATTACCGGATTGTTTCCCTCGGGAAGCACAATGCGTTTGGGGTTCTGCTGTGCGCGAATGATGAGCTTTCGCATAATTTCCCGCTCTGGGCCGAGTCTGGCCTCCAAAATCTGAATGTAGTCGGTCTGACTGGACAAACCGATCCTCGCCACACCGCTTTCCACGGCGGCGTTCGCCACTGCCGGGGCTACTTTAAGCAATACCCGGGAGTCCAACGGCTTGGGTATAAGGTATTCCGGTCCGAATCGAATTGAATGTCCCCCGTAGGCCCGGATAACCGAATCGGGCACGTCCTCACGGGCCAACTCGGCCAGGGCCCGGGCCGCTGCCAGCTTCATCTCATCGTTGATGGTAGTTGCACGAACGTCCAACGCCCCACGGAAAATAAAGGGAAAGCCGAGAACATTGTTAACCTGATTCGGGTAATCGGAGCGGCCGGTGGCCAGAATAGCGTCAGGCCGGGCAGCCTTGGCTTCATCATACTCGATCTCCGGGTATGGATTTGCCAGGGCGAAAATGATCGGTCTATCCCGCAACAGGCCCAGGAGTTCGGGAGTGAATGCCCCTTTTACGGAAAGCCCTACCAGCACGTCCGCGCCCTTAGCCGCATCCTCCAGTGTGCGCATGCCGGTGTCGACGGCAAAGGCCTCTTTAAAGGGATTCATCCCTTTGGATCGCCCTTTGTATATTACTCCCTTTGAGTCGAGCAATGTAACATTTTCCTTTTTTACTCCGAGCTTAATATACATTTTTGTGCAGGCGATGGCAGCGGCGCCTGCGCCGTTGATTACCACACGGAGGTCCTCCATCTTCCTGCCTGAAAGCTCGCAAGCGTTCAGCAAGGCCGCGGAGGAGATAATGGCCGTGCCGTGCTGGTCGTCGTGGAGAACCGGGATGGACATCTGTTGAACAAGCTGCTCCTCGATGTAGAAGCAGTCCGGCGCCTTGATATCCTCCAGGTTGATTCCACCGAAGGTAGGCTCCAGCAGTTTTACGGTTCGAATAAATTCATCCGGGTTCGAGGTGTTAACTTCGATGTCGAACACGTCCAGGTCCGCAAACCGTTTGAACAAAACCGCCTTTCCCTCCATCACGGGCTTGCTTGCCAGGGGGCCGATGTTGCCAAGACCCAGTACTGCGCTGCCGTTTGTAATGACGGCCACCAGATTACCCCTCGTGGTGTAGTCAAAAGAGAGGTTTTCGTCCCGTTGGATCTCCAGACAGGGGATGGCAACACCGGGAGTGTATGCGAGGCTCAAATCGGATTGAGACAGGCACGGCTTGCTTGGCACGACCTCGATTTTCCCGGGCCGCGGCTCCGCATGATAGCGAAGTGCTTCTTTTTCATACAACATAATCAAACTCCATGTCCGACGAGTTGAGGAATTCAGGAATTGAATCTATCTCAGACGGATTTTTTTTAATTTCCAAATAAGCATTGCAACACAAAATATAAGTCAACCCTTAGTGATGTCAATGCATTGTGTCTATCCTATAGTTGCATAAATAATATGGCAAATTGGGTTTAAAGACCGGATCATATTTTCTGCGTTGTTGAACACTCATAGTTTCCTCCTGTCATTGTTATTATCAATGACTTAACCGAGTGTCCACCATTTCATAGCAGGATCAGGCCGTTGAAATAAATAATGTCATCTTTTGAGTCTTTTTTATTTAAGAGTGGTGTGCTTAAGGTAAAAAAGGACAATTAGTTTTTGTACCTAAATATCTTTTACTTACTGATAA
>JAIOSR010000222.1 GCA_021107495.1 Desulfobacterales bacterium
GTACAGGGTCAGGTTATTGCTGTGATCAAACTCCGCAATACAACCGCTGGTTCCCATGCAACACTGGTTCACCCAGGTAGTACTTACGGTATCTTTCACTGTGAAGGCGGAATCTTTCCGGCCCTGCTCAATATCCCCGGCACTGAATTTCCAGGGCAGCGGCAGGATATTGCTCTTGACGGGCCTTCCCCTCGCGTCCACCTCATGGATAAGGGGCGAACCCTCCTTCATGGCCTCGAAAGGATCAAACACCGCGGGCAGTTCCTCATACTCCACCTCAATCAAACCGCACGCCTCTTCCGCAATTTCAGGACTGATGGCTGCAACCGCCGCAACCTCATCCTTGAACTGGCGAACCACGTCCTTTTTCAATACTGTTTGATCCTTTAAAAATCCCACCCTTGCGTCTGGAATATCATAACCGGTCAAAACCGCCCTGACACCGGGAAGCTTCTCTGCCTTAGACGTATCAATACTCTTGATTTTTGCATGGGCATATTTGCTGTAGAGTATTTTTCCATAAAGCATCCCCGGACGTTTCATATCATCAATATAAATGGCCCTTCCAGTGACCTTGTCCGCCTCTATAGTCCTTGGAACACTCTTTCCCACAAACAGATGATCAGACATGGTTTCCTCCCCTAAGTATTCCTTCTCTATTTCAAGGTTTTTGCGGCCATATCAATGGCCTCGACAATCTGAACGTATCCGGTGCAACGACAGAAATTGCCGGCGATGCTTGATCTGATCTCACCTTCCGTCGGATCAGGATTGTGGTCTAAAAGGCCCTTTGCAGACATGATCATTCCGGATGTACAAAATCCGCACTGGACACCGTTGTTCTCAAGAAATGCCTGCTGAATAGGATTAAGGGTGCCGTCTTCATTGGCAAGGCCCTCAATGGTCGTCACCGACTTTCCCTCTATCTCAAAAATCGGATACAGGCATGAATTAACGGCCTCCCCGTCAACAATAACCGTGCAGGCCCCGCATTCACCTACACCGCACCCTTCCTTGGCGCCGGTCAGTTCGAAGTACTCCCGCAATGTCTTTAACAACGTCCATGTAACCGGAACCTCGGCCGTTACGGCATCCTTATTCAAGGTAAAAGAAACCGTTACCTTTTTCATATTGATCTCCTTGGAATTATGAGTTGAAAGTGAGCTAACGTGACCAAATTGTGAAGTTAAAGAATTCTCCTTATCTTAAATGCCGATATGATCGTAAATTTAAAAAGGCATTTTTTATTAAAGTTAGAACGCTGGAAGCGTACCACAGCTTTAGGCACTTTAGTTCACTTTAGGTACTTCAAACTTATGAACTTTCTTTTATACGCTCAGCAGCCAGTCTCCCCATTCGGGCAACATATGTTTCTATTATCTCACAACGATACCACGACTCACACCTCAGGCTGTCCCTTGGAGAACAACAGTCCGGCGATGCTGCTATTTTTCCTGCCTCCGCAAGCACATCATCATTTAAAGGTTTGCCTTTCAAAAACTCCTCAGCCTTATAGGCCCGGACAGGCGTGGGTGCTGCCACGGTCAGACCTATTCTCGCATCGGAAATCTCATCTCCGTCACCCAATTTAAGTGCTACGGCAACACCCAGTATTGGAAGATTCATGGCCTTTCTTCTTGAATGCTTCCAGTATGCGCTCCCGAATTGCTCCATTTCCGAGGGTATTTCCAACTCAACAACGACTTCTTCCGCCTGGCACACGGTTTTATATGTGCCCGTAAAAAACTCGGCAATAGGGACACTACGCCTACCTTCGGGTCCCTCTAACACAACCGTTGCGTCAAGGACCAGCAGGGGTCCTGCCGTGTCTGCCGATGGGGCCGCATTGCAGATATTCCCGCCAAGCGTTGCAACATTTCTCACCTGGACCGATCCTATCCTGGAGGCTCCTTCATGGAGTGCGGCCAGTTCCTTTTGAACCATTTCCGACTGCTCCAGCATCCTGTGTGTTGTCAATGCCCCGATATGATAACCGCTGTTCTTCTTTATGTATTGTAGATCCTTGAGTTCCCTAAGGGAGATCAGGACATCGGGAGACTTCTTTGTATTTCTTATCTTGACCATAACATCGGTTCCCCCGGCAATCAGGGCGGCCTTTGGACCGTACTCTTTGAGAAGGCTTAATACTTCCGCCAAACTCCCAGGTTTCAGGTAATCATATTCAATCATGTCTAACCCCCCTAATCTTTTTCTAATCCCTGTTGTCAAAAACCCGCTTACTTTTTCTCTCGGATCTCGGGAGAGCCCCGTATTCAACTATTTCCACACCCGCACTCACAAAAACCTGTTTTTTAATCTCTTTGCCTATTTGTCCGCTAAGTTCCGCATCCCGGCCCTGGGCAACGCACTGATCACGCTCCACCTTAAGTGTCATATAGTCCTTTCCGTCTTCCTTCCTGTCGAGGATAACCTGGTATTCGCTCCCTATGCCTTCGATACCTGACAGGACATGGTCGATCTGTCCCGGATAGATATTTACGGCCCTGAAGATGATCATATCATCGGAACGGCCCAGGATACGATCATGTCTCGGGAGAATGGATCCGCACTCGCACTGGCCGGGGATTAATCTCGTAAGGTCCCTTGTCCTGTAACGAATAAGGGGCACACCTTCTTTTTCAAGAGTAGTAACCACCATCTCTCCGGTCTCCCCCTCGGGGACCGGTTTCAGTGTCTCGGGGTCCAAAATCTCCAGGATATAATAGTCGGCCCAGTAATGTATCCCCGTATGGTAAACACAGTCCAATCCTGTTCCGGGACCGTAAAGTTCCGTCATACCCGGAATATCAAACATATGTTCCAACTCAAGAAGTTCACCGATCCTGTTTCTCATGGCATCGCTTGCCCTTTCGGACCCGAAGATCATTTTCTTGAGATGTACCTTATCATTAATACTCCGGTGGTGTACCTCTTCGGCTAACAACAGCCCCATGGATGCGGTACAGCACATGACTGTGGTCTTCATGTCCATTAAGAACTCGCACTGCATGTCCATATTTCCGGGACCGGCAGGAATGGCCATGGCCCCGAACTCCTCGCACCCCAACTGGAAACTGGCGCCTGCCGTCCAGACACCATACCCCACGGCTATCTGGACCCGGTCTTCGGCAGTCAACTCGGCCATTTCGTAACAACGCGCAAAAAAGTGGGTCCAGTCCTCTATATCTTTTTTCGTGTAACAGAGAACTTTTCTTTTACCGGTAGTTCCTGACGACGCGTGGATGCGCACCACCTTTTCAAATGGAACGGAAAGTAGAGGGAAAGGGTATCCCTCCTGCAAATCCTTGGACGTGGTAAAGGGAAGCTTTTCTAAGTCATCTAAAGATCTGATACTCTCAGGCCCGATTCCCGTCTCATCCAGCCTTTTCCGGTAAACAGGAGATCCTTCGTAAGCGTGCTTTACCGTCTTTTGCAGTCCCTTAAGCTGCAGATCCCTTAATTCATCAAGTGTCTCCATTTGGGGCATAAATGTCTTTGTCATTAATTATTCAACCTTTCTTTAACCTAAAGTGATCGGTTCAAGGTTCAGGGTTCAAGGTTCAAAGGTTATAATCCATTGTAATCCAAGCCATACAAGTTAAAAGTGTCTAAAGTGATCTAAAATTCATAAAGTTATGGAGTCGCTTTGCTCCACTGATTTTATATAATTGACAGGATTCCTTAACTTTAGCTCACTTCAAACTTTAGTTCACTTCAAACTCTTGCAGTTTAAAAGTGAAACATGTGTGTCGTCTTTACTGAGGTATCATTCTTTTGATATCAGAAAGTTAGGGTTCTTTAACCGTGAACCGTTAACGTTGAACCGTTTAACCTAGGTAAAAACTACAGTTTGTATTCGTTCCAACCCAGAGCATGGGACGAAAGAACCCGTAACTCGCAACCCGTACTTTATTGTCCCATCCCCGGTATAAATAAGGCAATTTGCGGAAAAATCGTCAAAATAATTATACAAACAACACAGGCCATCAGGAAAAAACTGACACTCTTAAAAATAGTGGCGAGTTCAATTTCAGGAGCAAGCGCCTTGACCACATATATATTTACCCCCACCGGAGGCGTAATTGCTCCCATCGTCGTTACCATGGTTAGAATGATAGAATACCATATCGGATCAAAGCCAAGGGCCAGGCCTAATGGAAAAAAGATAGGGATCGTAAGAACCAGAAATCCTAACGAGTCTATAAAACACCCGCCAACAAAGTAGATGAAAAGAACGATCGTCAGAATGATGAAAGGCGACACTTGAAGCGAAGCTGCAAAATCCGCTAATTCAAACGGCAGCCTGGTAACGGCTAAGAAACGTCCGAAAATTATGGCCCCGGTGACAAGGAAAAAAACCATACATGATATCTTGAGCGTATCCTTTATGGAACTGAGCAGGCCCTTTAAGTTCAGTCTGCCAAAAGGCACAGTGACACAAAGAGTGAAAAAGACACCGACCGCCCCGGCCTCCGTAGGGGTAAACCAGCCGGCATAAAGGCCTCCTATAACCAGGACAAAAATGGTGACCGCCTCGATGACCCCGGTAAGGGATCTTATTTTCTCCGCAAAACTTGTCTTTGGTCCTGCCGGTCCATAGTTCGGTTTGATCCGACACAGGATAAAAATGGTGAGGACAAATAAAATTCCCAAAAGGACGGCAGGCAATATACCGGCAAGGAAGAGTTTTATAATAGACTGTTCTGTCTGAAGGCCTATAATAATAAGGACAACGCTGGGCGGCATAACCGTGCCTAAAGTGCCTCCGGTGACAACTGTGCCGCTGCTTAACATGTTGTCATAACCATACTTCTGCATCTGTGGCAGGGCGACCTTACCCATGGTTGCAGCGGTGGCCGTATTGGACCCGCAAATAGCTGCAAACAGCTCGTCCGCGCCGATTGTGGCGATAGCCAGCCCCCCCCGCCAGTGACCAACCCACTTGTAGGCGGAATTATACAGCCTTTCGGCTATCCCGGAGTTGAATGCAAGGTATCCTAAGAAAACGAACAGGGGTACGACCGTAAGGCCATAGCTGGAAAATGTCGTCCAGATATCGGCCCCGACCATGTTGATGGCGGCTTTGAAAGATACCACATACCAGAACCCGCAAAAACCCACGATACCCATGGCAAAACCGACTGGCATGCCTAACAGGAATAGTACTAAAAGGAGAATGACAATCCCTATAATTCCTACTAAAGTCAAACTCACTTTTTATCCTCCTGTTCCGGAACAAAAAATTTCAGAAAATCTACTAAAAAAACCAGGGAGAGTATCACGCATCCGAATGCCACCCCATAGGTGAAAGGATAGTAAATGATCCGGAGGGTTTCCGTGATTTCTCCTGTCTTCATCAGGGTCGTAGCATATTTGGCGATTTGCCAGGCCACAGTGGCAAAGAAAAGCAGGCAGATAAGATGATTGAGGGCCTTCAGGATCTTCTGGATCTTTTTGGAAAATCCCAGGACCACAATATCTACCGCAATGTGGCCCCGTTTGGTTTGGGTATAACCTAAGGCAAAGGCCGTCACAACGGCCCCAAAATAACCCATGAGTTCAAATGTGCCGATAACCGGCATCCAGATAATGCGAAGTAAGATGTTTGTACAGGTCAAAAGGATCATTGCGGCCAAGAAGCAGCCCGCTATCCAGATTAAAACCTGGTTCAAGAAGTGGCTTATTCTCTCAAGGATCAACATATCCGCCCCCGATGTCCTAATGGTGCGAGACCTTTACAAAATGCCCTCTTTCGCTTCCCGCCAACGGCGGGACGTCAGGCTCAAATTTTAATCCTCGAAATACTCGATGGATGCCTGTCCCGCTTGGCATCCTGAGCGGGGTGGTTAAAATTTTCGCCTTCCTTAACCCTGAACAAAATTGAACATTTTGTAAAGGTCTCGGTGCATCCTGCATGTGTGGGTAAGACAACGAATATGGACAAAAGGCTGCAGATCGTGGATCTCATGAAAAGCCTGCGGTCCACAATTCGCAACCGCTGAATCGCAATTACCCGAACAGGTGGGTTTATTCACCTGCATACATAGCTCCAAAGGCCTTTATGTCCGTTACAATAGCTTCGGCCGGCAGTCCTTTTTCCTTTGCACCATTAATCCATTTACCCGTAATTGGTTCAAGCAACTTATTCCATTTTGCCATTTCTTCTTCCGGGAGTACCGTAATCTCTATATTATGATTTCTCTTTGACCAGGCTATGGAATCATTCACATGATTGTCCATGTATACGCCTGTCCATACGCACTGCTGTACTGCCATTTCATCAAACACTTTCTGGACATCCTTGGGCAGGCTGTTCCACTTATCCATGTTCATGACCACTGCAAACGGGTAGACCGGTCCGTTCAACATGGTCACATATTTGCACATTTCAGCGTATTTGAAATCCTTGAGGGTTTCAAGCGAAGATGCGGCGCCCTTCACAACTCCCTTTTGAAGTGCTTCAGGGGTTGCCGATTGAGGCATTCCGACAGCGGTTGCACCCAGAGCCTTCAAAACCTGGGCAACCCCACCGGAAGCCCTCAACTGCAAGCCTTTGAGGTCATCCAGATTCTTTACCGGAACTTTGGCATAGATATTTGCAGGTGCGCAGGTGAACATGGTAAGAACCTTTACCTTTGCAAATCCGTCAGGCTTATATTTGTTGTAAAGATCCCAGAGCGTGAGGCTTGCCACGGTTGCATTCCGAAACCCAACAGGTAGGGCAGTGGCATTGGTGACCATGAATCTTCCGGGCTGGTAAGCCATACACAGGCAGCCGATATCGGCAGTACCTGCAATAACACCATCCATCATACCCTTGGCCTTGAGAAGGGTTCCGCCCGGGAAGGTTTTGATGGCAACCTTTCCATTAGTGCGCTTTTCGACCTCTTTTTTCCACCTCTCCATCTGAACGCATGGGAATGTAGGTGCAGGCGGAAAGTTGGCATAATTGAGGCTGATCGGTCCTGCCGCGACAGGAGCAGGTGTCCAGGTAAATGTGAACAGGGTTGCCAAAAAAATTCCTGCTACAATAAATCCAATTTTTCTTCTCATGTCTTAACCCTCCTTACGGGATGAGTGAATAATTTGTTAAACCCTCCGGATAATAACCTGTTCTTTCACCCCCTTTCTACGCAATTCAAGTGCCCGAAATTGACATAGTCACGCCTTCCTCATTCTTAGAATATGCTTGGTTCCACATATTCCCCGAAGACATCTCTGAACACATTGGACATTTCCCCAACAGTTGCATAAGCCTTGCAGCAATCTACGAGATAGGGCATTACATTTGTCTTTTCTCTTGCCGCCTTTTCAAGAGCTTTAAGGGATTCGTTTACCGCCTTATTGTCCCTGTCCCTTTTCAGTTCCTTGAGCCGGTCAATTTGCAACTGGGCCCATTCTTCGTTATGTTCATGGAGTTCAACCTCCATGTCAACACCCTCTGTGTACTTGTTTACACCCACTTTTGTGACATTGCCGTCCTGGATCTTTTTCTCAAATTCATAAGCCTGCCTGGACACCTCTCGCTGGACATATCCCGAAGAAATCGCTTCTACCATACCCCCTACCTTTTCTACCTTTTCCATCTCTTCCAAGATCTTCTCTTCCATCTCCTTGGTCAGGGTTTCTATGAAGTAGGAACCGGCCAGGGGATCCACCGTATCCCTGAGTCCGATCTCATCCATAAGGATCTGGAAGGTCCTCAGCGAGAGGAGTGCGGCTCTTTCCGTGGGGATGGTATATGCCTCGTCAAATGAACACAGGGCCGTAGTCTGTGCCCCGGACAGGGCCGCTCCAAGGGCATAATAAGCGCCGCGCATGATGTTATTTTCCGGCTGCTGTTTTGTCATACCTGACCCGCCCCCACCAAAAATGCCCCTTAAAAAGAGCGCCTTCTTATTCTGAACGTCATATCTTTCCCTTAGGAGCCTGGCCCAAAGTTTTCTGGCCGCCCGGAACTTGGCCACTGTTTCCCATAGGTTGCCGTATATGTTCAGGTTGAAAGAAAACCTCCCTACACAATCTTCTGCCTTATATCCTCGCGCCACCACATTGTCAATGTAAGCAAAGGCAATCATCAGGGCATAGGAAATTTCCTGGGCCGGTGTACATCCGGACTCCCTGATATGGTATCCTGCAACAGAAACCGGGTTGCACTTGGGAAGTTCCTTCATGGCATATTCAATGGTATCACCGATAAGTCTAACCGCCGGTTCCACAGGATAGATCCACGCACCCCGTCCGACAATTTCCTTGAGGATATCATTCTGAGGGGTGGCGGATATCTCGGTCTTTTTGTACCCGAATTTCTCCGCAACCGCCTCGTACATGGCCAGCATAATCGAGGCCACTGCATTTATGGTCAACCCGCTCCCGATGCGATTGAGCTGGATATCCTTGAATGCCATTTCAAAATCTCTCAACGAATCAATGGCCATACCCACGCGCCCCACTTCTCCTTCTGCCATAGGGTCATCGGAATCATAACCCATCTGCGTGGGCAGATCAAAGGCCACGTTGAGTCCGGTTTGTCCGTGAGAGATCATGAGCTTGAACCGCTCGTTGGTCTCTTCGGGCGTGCCGAACCCCGTGTACTGGCGGGTCGTCCAGTTTCTGCTCCTGAAGCCTAAAGGATGAATTCCCCTGGTGAAAGGGAATTCGCCGGGGTCCGCAAGGTCCTTCCCGTAATCAAAACCCACACGGTCAAGGTCCTCCGGGGTATAAACGGGCTTGACCTTTATGCCCGACTGCAAAACAACCTCTTGAATGGCGTCCTTTTCATCTTTTATATAAGTTGCAACTCCCATAATAAAATAACCTCACTTGGTTCGGTGGTTTTATTTAGACTATCGCCCTGCGGAGTTCTCTTCGATAAACTTAGTGATATCGTCAAAAAGGGCTCCGCCGGGAAAAATACCGCGCACACCCATCTCTTCGAGGACCGGGATATCCCTGTTGGGAATCACGCCGCCCACGAGTACAAGCTTGTCTCCGATATCCCCATCTTTCAACAAACCCATCAATTTCCTGCAAATGGGAATATGGGCCCCGGACATGACGGACAGGCCGATAACATCAACATCCTCCTGAATGGCCTGGTTCACTATGCTGGGCACTGTCTGATGGAGACCGGTGTAAATCACTTCCATTCCGGCTTCACGCATGGCGTGGGCCACCACTTTTGCCCCCCTGTCATGACCGTCCAGGCCCGGTTTGGCCAGAAGTACCCTTATCTTTCTTTCTGCCATATCTCTTACACTCCTAAGATTTTATTCCTTACTTCATGCTTTGCATATCAAATTCATCCAGCACAACATCCTGACCCCTCAGGATATGTTCCCTTACTAATCTTTCCACGACACCCGCATCCCTTTCACGGATAGACTGCAGCATCAATCTGTGGTCATTATTGCTTACCTTAGCCATTTCCTCCATTTTCAGGATCACCTGCCTGAAGCGGAGAATCTGGTCCTTTAAGTCATTAATCATCTTTATCAGCCTGGGGCTTCGACTAAGGGAATAAAGGAGATCGTGAAATTCCGTATTAATGCGAGGCAGCGCATCCATGTCTTTGCGATCCAGGCATTGCTGGTATTCGTTTATCTTTTCCTCTAAGGGTTCGAGTTCTTCTTGACGATGCTTTATGGCCGCCAGCCTTGCCGCATAACTTTCAAGGACACTCCGGATACCGAAAGTCTCTTCGATGTCAGCCCGGCTGAGCCCCTTTACGGAAAAACCACTTGTAGGATTCTGGCTTAACAGACCCTCCCTTTCCAGCTTATGGATCGCTTCCCTAACCGGAGTTCGGCTGATACCCAATGCCTCGGCCACACGGCTTTCCACTACTCGGCTTCCCGGGTCCAATTCTCCCCTTACTATTGCCTGCCTCAGATTCTCATACACATACTGGCCTAATGATTTTCTTGCAGGCAATGCGTCTAAGCCTTTAAAATCAAATTTTTGTGTGTCCGATTGTCGCATCATTACTCCTGCCCCGGGCTATGTGAGGGCTTATAAAAAACTTTATCGAAGGTACTGCCTGGCAATAGTTGTTTGCAATACCTCATGAGTTCCCCCACCGTAGAGTAGAAAGCGATTATCCCTGTAATACCGCTGAACATTGTATTCCATGGAATAGCCATAGGCCCCGTAGATCCTCATGGCCTCATCACATGCACTGCAGGCGGATTCAACTGTGAAATATTTAGCCATGGATGCCTCATTTAAACAGGCCACCTTGTTCTCTATCAGATGGGTAACCTTGTAGGACATCAAATGGCCGGCCTCAAGATTAACCGCCATATTGGCGATTTTTGCCTGGATGAGCTGGTATTTTCCTATCTGCTTTCCAAATTGCGACCTCTCTTTACAATACTTGATAGAATCGTCCATTGCAGCCCGATGCAACCCCAGGGCAAGGCAGGCTGTCATGATCCTGATCTCGGCAAGGATGGTCAATAACACATCCAGCCCTCGCCCCAGTTCTCCAAGCATATATTCATCCGGGACATGACAATTGTTAAAATAGATCTCTGACAATGATGAGGTCCTCGTACCGAGGGTATCGAATTTTTTGCTGTGGGAGAACCCGGGCGTGTCACTCGGTATAAAGAAAAACATGAGGCCTTTTAATCCCTTGTTTGGATCAGTCTGACAGAGGACGGTGTGGAAATGACCATAAGGGCCACTTGTGGACCACGTTTTCATTCCATTAATAACCCACCCGTCTTCAACCTTTGTGGCTGAGGTCCTCACGGCGCCCAGGTCAGATCCGGCCTCCGGTTCCGTCAGTTGGAAGGCCCCTATCTTTTCACCTCTCATAGCCGGCCGGAGGTAATCCTCGTGCATTTTTTTTGTGCCATACAGATAGAGCCCGTTTGTTCCCATGAGGCACTGCATGGCCGTGGTGGCGGCCAGGCTCAAAAGTCCCCTTGCCAGTTCCTCCATGGAAATGCAGTAAAGAGTCGTGGTTCCGCCTGATCCCCCCACTTTCCTGGGATACCTTATGCCTAAGATGCCCATATCAGCAATTTTTTTGAACAGGTCAAATGGGAAATCACCTTTCTCATCGATCTCCCTGGCAACGGGAATGACTTCCTGATCCACAAATCCGGCCATGACCTTTCTGTGAAGTTTTTCGATATCTGAACGCAACATTATATCCCCCTATTTTCCCTTGCTACTCCTAATCGCCCTGTCAAACTCCGGTACGACCTCATGAAGATCACCCACGATTCCCCAGTCCGCCACGTCAAATATAGGGGCGCTTTTATCCTTGTTGATAGCAATAATATATCTCGATCCGAGCATACCGGCCCTGTGCTGTATGGCGCCGGATATTCCGCATGCAACATATATCTCCGGCCTCACGGTCTGGCCGGTCTGACCAACCTGCCTTTCAACGGGTATCCACCCTTCTTCCACTATTATTCTAGTACCGGCCACTTCACCCCCCATGACTTGCGCAAGGGAAAACAGGGCTTTCATTCCCTCCTTTGAACCTACACCCCTGCCACCGGCCACAATGATCCCGGCATCGTTCAGACTAACCGACTTTTTCTTTTCTCTGACCTTCTCTAAAATTTTGGCTGCAATCTCCTTTTCGGTGATAGAAACCTTGTGTTTGATCGTATTTCCCTTGTTCCCACGTTTTTGCTTTACTTCCATAACCCCGGGCCGTACCGTCGCCATCTGGGGACGTGAGTAGCGACTGGCAATGGTGGCCATAACATTTCCGCCAAAGGCAGGTCTGGTCTGAAGAAGAATCCCCTCTTCCGGATCGATAACCAACTCCGTGCAGTCTGCAGTAAGTCCTACGCCTACCCTGCGCGACAAACGGGGTGCCAGGTCCCTGCCGATATGGGTTGCGCCCATAAGCAGGATATTCGGGTTTTGCTTTTCCACCAGTTCGTGGATAACCTTTGTATATGCAATTGTTCGGTAATCCTTCAGTGCCTTGTGCTCGGCCAGATACACATTGTCTGCTCCATAGCCTATGAGCCTCTTGGAAAGCTTTGCGACCTGGTACCCCAAAAGCACGGCGGAAACATCCTGATTTAACACGCCGGCAAGTTCCTGGGCCTTGCCTAACAACTCCAGGGAGACACGGCTCAATTTTCCGTCCCTTTGTTCTGCAAAAACCCAGACCCCTTGCCTGTCGCTGAAATCAGGGATTTCCTTAGGCTTCGTATCCGTTTGTATAGCCTTTTCCCTGCATAGCTCGATACATGCGCCGCAAGACGTGCAACGATCCAGGATATGGGCTTTTCCATCTATCATCTCTATAGCACCATAGGGACATGCCTTTTGGCAACGCTTGCAGCCACTGCAAAGATCAACTTCAATCCATACGCTCATGTTTATGTCTCCAAGTTAGTTTTGTTAAGTCCTATTTAGTTATGCCGAAAACTCAGGTTAAATTCAGGAACGAGCACAGCTGTCCCCCATAACCTAAATCAGCCTATTCTCCTTCAATTTGCCAATCAAATCGCCCACCACCTCTTGGACATTCCCCTCTAACATCTCTCCCTGTCTTTTGAATTTGGGAGCAAAGGTCTTGACCACGTGTGTCAAAGACCCTTCCAGACCTAACTCGCTTGCCTGAGCACCTATATCAGACGCATTCCATACCTTTATGCGCGCCTTTTCCTTGCACGCGTCAATCAATCCGGAAACCACGGGATATCGAGGCTGATTCAATTCCCCAATAACAGTTAAGAGGGCGGGAAGGGTACACTGAATCCGTTCAAATCCGTCCTCAAGCCTCCTCTTAACCACCATGGTTTTTTTCTTGATCTCTTCAATCTCAAAAACATACGAAACTTGGGAGATTCCTAGGTACTCGGCCACCTGCGGACCGATCTGGGCAGTGTCTCCATCAATGGCCTGGCGTCCGCAAAGGATCAGGTCATAGTTACCTATTTTCTCTATGGCCTTTCCCAAGGTAAAAGACGTGGCCCAGGTGTCCGCGCCTGAAAAGGCCATGTCGGAAAGAAGGATTCCTTCATCCACGCCCATGCCCATGGCCTCTGATATGGCGTCAATGGCCTGGGGAGGTCCCATGGAAACCGCCGTTACCTTTCCCTTGACGGCCTCTTTCAGACTTACCGCGGCCTCGATGGCATGGCGATCATCCGGATTGATGATACTCTCCACGCCTTCTCTGACAAGACTTCCTGTCTTCGGGTCCAATTTCACGTCCGTGGTATCGGGAACCTGCTTAACTAAGACTATAATATTCATTGCATACTCTCCATTGAAATCACCTGAATAAGTTCGCCCAATTACAATTGCGGATTCATTTTTATAAGTGGACGTTGGAATACATTCCCATGGTTACTTCCCTGCCCTCGCTTAGACACGGTAGGCTGGTTTCTTTTCAAAGAGGCGCATCTTTATCTCTTCATCGCATCTTCCACGCCCCAAACCTGCCAGACGGACGGCAGGCAAGTACATTAACCAGTCGGCTTGACAGGCGGTACAGCCAAACATTATAAGAGCTATCATTTATGGAGCTGTCCAGG
>JAIOSR010000343.1 GCA_021107495.1 Desulfobacterales bacterium
CGGCTTTTCCCTGGACCAGCAGGCCGGAGCGCAATACATCGGCTGCGCCGGCAATATCTTCTTCGTCCAGAACTATCTTTGAGTGTGTAATCATTTTTTAATTGAGCTATCAGCAGTCAGCAATCATCCAGTAGCAAGACGAATAAATAAGCATTTATTTTTTCTGGAAGCTGAACCCTACATTTCAATCAATATTAATGAAAAGTCTCTCTGACACAAATCCCTCGGCCAGGGCGACCCTGCCCTGGACTCCCCTGAAGCTGGCGGAAGACCTGGCAATATCAATAATGGAAAGATCTTCTATGTTTGTCTTCATTATCTGGGAAGCGTGCGCCTTCAAGGCTTCAAATTTCCTGTCCAGGGCCGAGCCGATATCTACAAATACATTGGGAGTAAAACTATTTGTGGTCGGCACCTCATAAAACATGACGTTTTTTACATACCTTGTTGCTGAAAGAACGGATCTGTTTACGGTGCGATGATCCTGGTGAGTGTCATCAAAAAAATTGACAAAAATAAAACTGGGATTGATGGAGGCAATGTGGCGTTCCACCAGATGAATGATCTCATTGCCTTTATCGAGGAGTTCAGTGTCCCTGAGGTCACCCCAGAGAACCTCCCTGGCGCCTATGATATTTGCCGCATCTAATTGTTCCCTGTATCTTACTTCACCTTCCCCTCCCAGTTCACCCCTTGTAATGATCAACATAAATACGTTGTGACCCTTTTGGGAATATTTGATTAGGGTACCGCCGCATCCTATTTCAATATCGTCGGGATGAGGTCCGATAGCAAGTATGTTCATTTATTCCCCTCCCAGGATACTAAGACTCCTGTCACCGTGGTTAAGGATAAGGTCAATAACCGACATGTTCGGTATGAATTCGCCAAAAAGCTGGTCATATTCGGGATGCTGATAGTCCTGGAATTTGACCTCAATCCCCTGTGCACTATATTTTTCAAGATCCATGTATTGCCTGCCGCCGATTCCTGCCAAATAGGTGTCCCCGTTAAAGTGTCTGGTTATGGCAACAAGTCTTTCATCCGGGTTATCCGGAAATTCACCAAGCTCTGACGCAACAAAAAGTGGCGTGTCTATGCCGAGCACCTCTACCAATTTTTTTACCACATATATGTTCAGTTCAGAGACCTTTTCCCATGAGTTGGAAAAAATGTCTTCAAAGAATCCTTCCAAGTACTCATGGCAGGTCGCCTTTCTGTAATTGGTAAATATGGCCTGTCTCTGTTTGTGTTTCCACCTTACGGTATTATTGATTGTTACCTCATTGATTAACTGAGGATACTTATACCCAACCGGAACAGTCAGCCACTGGGGCCCCTGGGCCGTCTTGATCCTGTTTCTGTTCTGCCATTCGTTTTTTTTGAACTGCACGTTATCCAGCAGTATAAAGATGTCGGCCCTTCGGATTTTGTCAAAATACCCCAGCCACGGCAGATACTGGGGTTGATGCACGGCAACAATCATTGGCTTTTACCTAAGATATTTGGCAACTATTTGAGTTTTTCACCGCCGTATCCCATGGTCTCCTTTAGATCCTGTTTAACCTGTGGGTCGCTTAACAGATCCTTTATCTCATCTTTAGCGGTCTTTGCCACAAGTTCAATGCCTTCCTTTATATTTTGCTTGACCGGCCCAACCATCTGAAAGCCGAGACCAAAAGTTTCATAAACCGCCGTTCTCGTCCCGTATTGGATACTTTCCTTGATCTGCTGCTTCATGGCTGCTGCTGCGATGAAAAGTACTACAAGAAAAATGATCCCCCAGGGTATTGCCATAACCAGTTGCCTCAAAAACAATGCGCCTAATCCATTCTCTTTCATTGGTCTGCCCTCCTTTCTTCGTCTACCTTAGAGTGACAAAGATGGGGTTTGAAACCAGTGCCCCACATCCTCGGGCATCGATCCTGTAATATCCCTTCCGGCCCGGTTTGAAATATTTGTCTTCATAATCGATTTCCATTGGTAAAGAACCGTCAAAGACCTCCAGCACTCTGCCTGATCGTATTAACCTTAGCTTCACCCGGTTTTTAGTCGGTTTTTTTAATGACAGAAAAACATGAATTCGTGGTTTTTCATTCAATACTATTTCATCACCTGATACCGCCCTTGTATTACCTCCGGCAGAACAAACAGAAAAATCATTAAGGACCATTCGCTGAGGGTATTTTGCCCTGCAAGCATACATCCTTCCCAGTCTCATGGCAAAGAGAATTTCTTTCTTTGTCCTTTCACGCACTAAGAATACTGTTGGAAAATTACCAAGTTTTTCACCGGCCCCGGCATCTTTATGGAAATCAGCAGTGGAGATGCCCCAAACCGGTCGATCCCTTTCTCTCCTGCAGTACTCCAGGAGAACCCTGTCCCATTCATTCCCGGGCTCCGTTATGGTTATAGCGTCCCCGTAAAGGGCGGCAAACCCCGTGTAACCTTTGGATTGTTCCAGGACCTCAGGATATGGCGGCGTATCCACAATAATCGGCCCGAGCTTTCTCTTTCCAGATCTTGTCTCAGGGTAGTTCCAGAAGGTCAATCCTCCCCTTTTGTCCACATAATCGATCACCATCTGATAGGGTGCAAGTCCTTGATCTCCATGATACTGATCAAAAGGGGAACTCCTGAAGGGATCTGTATTGACCAT
>JAIOSR010000488.1 GCA_021107495.1 Desulfobacterales bacterium
CCCTTATAAAGTTGACCCATCCAGTTGAGTATTACGGTATTTGCCCTGATGGGTCCGAGCCCCGAGGCCTGTACAAGGCTTTGGACGCCGACATAGACGCTGGGAGCAACAAGTACCAGTGGAAATGCCTTTAGACCCTTTTCCGCAATATCTTTTTGAAGTTCCGCCTCGGCCTCTGATCGGGGCTTAAGCATCTTTACTCCCTCACCTTCAAGGATATGCACCGCTGTGGTAAAGCCACTGCCGCCTTCTATCCATGAAGCAAATCTAAGAAGCCGCTCTCTTTTGATGGGGTGATTTGAAAAAGCAAGGATCTGAGGACGCCAATCCCTGGGATGCTCCGGTTCAGAGGCAACAGCCAGAAGGTTCTCCCGAACCTGCTGAAGATGGTAGGAACGGCGACTGTCTGCCCAGCGCGCCGGACCTGCCGTTCGTCTTAGATACTGGTATATGGCGAAGAGTACGGCAATGGCCACGGCACCTGCTTTCAAATCAATGGCTAACATGGCCCCAAGACATGCCAGCCAGCCCAATAGACTGAGGCGGGCATCAAACCATCTGAAGGTTGGACGAAATGAAGGACTGGATGTTCTCGCTTCATAATGTGTAGCATAGTTTAGAAGTCCGTAAGAGATGAGGAAAAACATGGATACAATCTGTGCGATCAGATTTAGTCTCCCCAGGGCAATGGTGGCAAACGCGATTCCTGCGGAGAGTAGGACGCCTCGTCGTGGATTTCCGGCATCTCCATATCCTTTTGCGAATGGTAACAGGAACGGGAAAATTCGATCGCCTGCCAATGACTGCAGGATTCGGGGGGCCCCAAGAAAAGAGGCCATGGCCGAGGACAGGGTGGCAGCTATGACACCGACATGGATCAGAAAGCTGATAACGGCTACCTGGTTCATTGCCCCGTAGTCGCCCGTCAAAACGCTATTGGGTAAAACAGCAGCAAAGACAACAGCGGCTCCAAAATAGATCAGGATGGAAATGCCCACGGCCATGAAGGTGCCCATAGGTAGGCTCTTGCCGGGGTCCTTCAGGTCACCGGACATACTCACACCCTGGGTAAAACCCGTAACCGCAGGGAAAAAGATGGCAAAGAGAACCCAAAAATCGGGTGCGGATGGAGATGATGTCCAGTTTTGGATCAAAATCGCGTTGTCCCATCTGGCAAATCCCCCGATAAAAAAGGATATGAGGGCGGCGACAAGAGTGGCCATGACTAAATACTGAAAACGGGTGGCCCAGTCTGTGCCCAACCAGACGAAAATGAAAAGAAATGCTACGGCAAGAGCGGCGATGATTTGAGGGGATACCTTTGTAGATTGAGGGAGTATCCCCGTCAACGCCTCCCCAAAACCGATGCAATAAAAGGCAATGGAAACCGACTGGGCTAAAAAGAGAACAATACCGATGGCTCCCCCAAACTCCACGCCAAGGGTACGGGAGATCAGGTAATAGTCGCCGCCCCCCTTTACTTTCAGATTCGTGGCAATTGCAGAGAGGGAAAAACTGGTCAGGATCGAGATGGCGTTTGCCAGTCCTATGATGATCAGAGTTCGGGCAAGACCGGCATTTCCAACCACATAGCCTAATCTGAGGAAAAGGATAATACCAAGGATAGTCAGGATGCTGGGTGTGAATACCCCCGAAAAGGTTCCAAGGGTACCTTCATATATAACCTTGGAATTCTGCTTTTCGTCATCGCTGTTCGTCATTATATCATTCCTGTCTAAAAGATACCTGAATAGTTACAAATTGCGAAGCAATTTTATATCTCGACAAGTTCCAGTTCAATTTGAAAACGGGCCTTCTCTCCGGGGGACAGGTCCATGGGATGGAGGAAGAGCAGGCTGGAGCCCTGGTAGGTGCGCTCAAATCCCTTTTCAGACTTGGATATTGTCATGAGAGGGAAGAACCAGACCGAGACCGGGATGGAAAATGAAAAGGAAGCGCACAGGCGGTCCGGGTTATTCACCAGTTCAAAGCGCGTCACCTTATCCTCTGATCCGGTCTCTTTTATTTCCCGTTGTCTGTCTGCTTCAGGAATGCGATAGTATCTTTCGCTGTCCTCATCGGAATAAAGGGTCAGGTTGAATTCGCATCCATAAAGGGTCGATACCGGCTCATGGCCCTTGCATTCAAACGCATATTCAAATATCACCCGCGCATCTTTTCCCACCCGGATCGTCTTGCTTACCTTAAAACTGACTCCATTTACCTGACCTGTTCGACTCATCTCCACAATGGCATGATCGGACGAAACATCGGCCTGTTCAACCCGGTAACGGCCCTGTACAAAATCCCCTGATTCGGAATATCCATTGGCTGCATATCCTTCAGGTGTGGCCCCGGATCCCAAGAAGTGGTCTAAAAGGGAGGTCCTTGTGTAAGAGTCGAATACGAGCAGGCTCTCAAGGTCTTTATCTCCCGCCCCGGCCAGGTCATGTATCGAGGCGATCCCGTCATTGCTTTCTCCCCCGTCTTGCCTGGCTTCATTTATGTGACGGTGATATGCCTCGGGCCTTCTTGTAAGGGTGTCACTCAGGTTTACCGCCTTGGGTAGATGACAGATATCAAACATTCCTCCCCCGCGGTCGGGGTCAAGGCCAAGGCTCAGGTTTTTGTTAAAGATCAGTATCTCCTCGGCCCCGTCCTTGTCAAAATCGAGTTGCAGCAACTCGAGGTCTTGCCCCTGTTTTTCCATTAAAAGGGCCTGGGCCTTAATAAGATTTTCGTGAACGGCCCGTCTCAGGTGGCCTAAGTAGAGCCCGCCGAACACGCCGTGCCAGTATGCGCAATTACACTGGGCCCGCCAGATATAATTTCTGGCCTCATCATTCCCGGCGGCCCTCTCACTCAACAGGAGCATCTTCTTATGCATCCTGTTGGCCTCGTCATACTTGACTAAAAAATTGTCCCACACCCCGCCTCTCACAAAAGGCCTCCATTCATCCCACCGGCCCTGATCCTTGAGCGAAGTGACGATGTCTTCAAGGGCCCGGCCCTGTTCCGCCGGCAGTGCCCATTCGGTCATTTCCTCGTAAGATGCCTGTGGAAGGTAGATGCGGCCAAGGGGTGGAACGGATGCCACGTATTCTCCGGGCAGGACTGTCTTCAGCCAGTCCCGGCTTTCGGAAACAGCAGAGAAGAACCTTTCCAGCCATCCCTTTTCAATAACCCATTCGTAAGTACCGGGCCAGAGCCCGAACTTTTCGCCGTCATCACCGTAAAGAGCCACATTGTGGCCCGTCTGTTCCATCTCCCTGAGATGGCCTAAGACATCTTCCACCGGCCTGAACGGTATAATGTAGCGCATTATCATGGGCGTGGCCAAAAGGCCCAGGGTGCGGCCCTCTTTTTCCGTAACATACCGCCCGTAGATTTCGTCAGGCTTGAGACCCGCATAATAGAAATGGGTGTCGTCAACCACGGTGTAGTCCATGCCCGTGCCCTCTAATGTCAGGGGAAGGGCAGGGTCCCAGACCCGTTCGGTCAGCCAGAACCCGCGTGGCTTGAAAGCAAAGCGCTTCTCCAAGTACTCGTTCATCATAAGGACCTGCCCCTTTGCATCCCGGACAGGAATAGAGGCTAACAGGGGTTCAAAGAACCCGCCGGACAGGGGTTCTACCTGACCTCGTGCTACCAGACCGGCCATAAGCTCCAGGGTGTCGGGCCTGTGCTTTTCAAGCCACTCCAAAAGGGGCCCGGAAAAGTGGAGCCCCACTTTTACCTGAGGGTAGGCATTAAGAAGGTCGAGCAAGGGACGGTAGCACTTGTCATGTGCCATATCAAACACGTAGTCAAAATTTCCTACAGGCTGATGACAGTGGATGGCCATAATCAGATTCATGGTAAGGGTATTTCCTCTACTAAGAAGCCCAGACGTCTCCCCAATTCATGAAATGCGGAAGATAGCTCCGGGGTAAGGGCGCCTGTAAATTCAGG
>JAIOSR010000556.1 GCA_021107495.1 Desulfobacterales bacterium
AATATGGAAAAGACAAGTTCGGTCATTGAGGAAAGAATAAAAAAAGGCGAGAAACTAAAATCCATGGGGGTTAACATTTACCCGGCGGGATATCACACCGATATCACGGCAAGCGAGGCGGTTGAACGTTTCGGGAACATGGACGCAGAGACTCTTGAAAGGGAAAGCAAATCATACGCAATGGCAGGAAGGATCATGGCGTTGCGTGATTTCGGAAAGGCCTCTTTTATTCACATAAAAGACGGAACCTGCCGCATCCAGGCATATATCAGGAAAGACAGGATAAGTGAGGATAAATTTAATATATTTAAGCTAATGGATCTTGGTGATTTCATCGGTATCAGGGGTTCGTTTTTCAGGACCAGGACCGGTGAATTGACCATCCTCGCGGAAGATGTCGCCTTACTTACAAAGTCGTTAAGACCTCTGCCGGAAAAGTGGCATGGGCTTACGGACGTAGAGGCAAGGTACCGGCAGCGTTACCTGGACCTGATAGCGAATGATGACGTAAAAGAGGTGTTCGTGCTGCGGAGCCGCATCATCCAGGCCATCAGGGATTTTTTTATAAAGAAAAACTTTCTTGAAGTGGAAACGCCTATGATGCAGCCGATTCCGGGAGGCGCCACGGCCAGGCCTTTTAAGACATTTCATAATGCCCTTGGAATGGATCTTTATCTTAGAGTAGCCCCTGAACTGTATCTCAAGAGGCTCGTTGTAGGCGGTCTGGACAGGGTTTTTGAAATCAACCGCAGTTTCAGGAATGAAGGTATTTCCATAAGGCATAACCCTGAATTCACAATGCTTGAATTTTATATGGCCTATGCCACTTATGAAGATCTAATGGTTCTCACGGAAGAACTCTTTAATCATGTTCTCCGGGAAATTTTAGGCACAAGCATTATTGAATATCAAGGTGAGACCATCGATTTTTCACCCCCCTGGAACAGGATCTCCCTTATCGATTCATTGAAAAATATGGCAGATGTCAGTGATGAGGTTTTTAAGGGCAGGGAGCAGGCCGCTGAATTTGCAGAAAAATGTCAGATCAGCCTGTCCGAAAGGGAGGGCCACGGCAAGATTCTTGCAAAACTTTTTGATCATTTAGTTGAGCCCGGTTTAATCCGGCCCACATTTATAACCGGTTATCCAACCGAAATTTCCCCGCTTTCCCGGCGCAATGATGAAACCCCGGACATTGTGGATCGGTTTGAGTTGTTTATCGGGGGCAGAGAGATAGCAAACGCATTTACCGAATTGAATGACCCTGTGGACCAGAGAGAGAGATTCGAATCACAGGTGGCGCTCAGGGAGGCAGGCGATAAAGAGGCCCAGTTCATGGACAAGGACTATGTGACGGCCCTGGAATACGGAATGCCGCCCACTGCAGGAGAAGGAATTGGGATTGACAGGGTTGTTATGCTGTTGACCAATTCCCCTTCTATCAGGGATGTCATCCTTTTTCCCCATATGAGGACCAAGCAGGTTTAGGAAAGTATGTTCGAATTATTCCTTGGAATGAGATACCTGAAGGCCAAACGCAAACAGGCATTCATATCCGTTATAACGGTCATCTCGGCCTTGGGTGTTATGGTGGGTGTCATGGCATTGGTGATTGTCCTTTCCGTTATGAACGGGTTCAGGGCCGACCTGATGTCCAAGATCCTGGGTGTCAATTCCCATCTCCTGGTATTGAGCTACGGGGGGGCATTCAAGGAATACGAATCGGTGGCGGAAAAGGTCCGTAAGATAGATGATGTTGTGGCACTGACGCCCTTTATTTACAGCCAGGTGATGGTGAATCATTCGGGTAATGTATCGGGTGCGATTTTAAGGGGTATTGATCCGAAAAGCGCGGGAAAGGTTGTGAGCATCGGCCCCATGATAAAGGAGGGTTCATTATCTTCTCTTGAGACCCGTAAAGACGGATTGCCTGCCATTATCATAGGCACTGAGCTTGCAAAACGAACGGGTGCCTATCCGGGCGACATGCTGAGTCTGGTTTCACCTGAGGGAAAATTGACACCATTGGGCCGGGCTCCAAACACCAGGAAGTATATGGTCACCGCCGTCTTTGATTCCGGCATGTACGAGTACGATGCCTCTATGGTGTTTGTTTCTCTCAAAGAAGCCCAGGATTTTTTGGGACTGGGTGAACGGGTAACCGGCCTGGAAGCAAAAGTGAATGATGTCTATAAGTCGGACTTGATTGCAAAAGCAGTTCAGGAGAAATTGGGTTATCCATACTGGACCAAAGACTGGAAGATGATGAACAGGAGTTTCTTTGCAGCGCTCAAGCTGGAAAAACTTACCATGTTTATCATCTTAAGCATGATCGTACTTGTAGGGGCCTTGAATATCATCAGCACCTTAGTCATGGTTGTTATGGAAAAGACCCGGGATGTTGCGATCCTGAGGGCCATGGGAGCCTCTGCCAGGAGCATTATGTCCATCTTTATGATCCATGGCCTGTTGGTGGGAATAGTCGGCACGTTAGCAGGTCTGATATCGGGGCTTGGCCTCTGCCATTTGCTGGCAAAATATAAATTCATCAGCATGCCCTCGGATATCTATAATATCTCTACCCTCCCTGTCAGGGTAGAGTTTGGGGACGTGGGATTCGTGGCCTTGGCTGCCGTGATCATATCTTTTTTGGCAACGCTTTATCCCTCCTGGCATGCCTCGAGATTGAACCCGGTAGAGGCCCTGAGGTATGAGTAATGGGAGAAAGCGAAATTCGGAAGGCGGAATGAGAAAGCATGGAAAATAGGTCAATTCCGGATTCCGAATTTCCTTTGTTAGCCCTGGAAGATGTCCATAAGAGTTTCACGCATCACGGGAACCTTATTGAAGTCTTAAAGGGTATTAATTTAGAGCTGAAGCCAGGAGAAAGCCTGGCTATTATGGGGGCTTCCGGGGTTGGAAAGTCAACGCTGCTGGACATCATGGGGAGCCTCGAACCACCCACAATAGGCTTTGTCCGGTTCACGGATCGTAATATTTATGAAATGGACGCAGCGGCCCTTTCCCGTTTCAGGAACAGGGAAATCGGGTTTGTCTTTCAATTCCATCATCTGCTTCCGGAGTTCAATGCCCTGGAAAACACTATGATGCCTGCCATGATTGCGCGGTATTCTAAAAAAGAGGCATCCGGAATTGCGAGGGATGTGCTGGAAAAAGTGGGGCTTGGAAAACGCTTAACTCATCGTTCAGGAGAGCTTTCCGGCGGCGAACAGCAAAGGGTGGCCATTGCAAGGGCCCTCATCATGAAACCCAGGTTGATACTGGCGGATGAGCCAACGGGAAACCTTGACTGGCGAACGGGTCAGGAGATCGTTGACTTGCTGCTTCGGCTTAACAGAGAAGAGGGCGTGGCCATGGCTATTGCCACACATAATCACAGATTAGCGGAAAAGATGTCAAGGCAACTGGAGATCGTTGGTGGACGGACTGAACAGATGTAAGATCGGTTGGCTATGAGTATCGGAAAAGCAATTTTTGATTTTTATAAGTATGTCAAATGTTAACCTAAAATAATTAAGGTACAGGCTTATGAAACTGAGAGGGATTTGGGTTGGGGTGCTGCTGATTTTGGTTGTGTGTGTCTTGTTCGGAGCAAGATTAACTGTGGCTGAAGAGAGGGGAAAGGCGGCCGTGTTGCCATTCAGGATTCACGCCTTGAAACCACTTGATCATCTCGAGCGTGGTTTGCAGAAGATGCTGACCGTTCGAGTTGAAAAAAAGGGCTTTGACGTGGTCAGTCCTGATGTGATCAACAAACACCCTTTGGCTTTTTTGCCCCAGCTTGAAATGAAAGACCTTGTTAGAATGGGAAAGGACCTGAGTTGTGGCTGGATCGTCGTAGGCAGTCTGACGCAAATTGGAGAAAGGATAAGTCTTGACTTGAAGATGATTGACGTCACTGAAAAGAGAGCACCTTTTTTCATTTTTATGGTTGCGGAAAACATTGACGCATTAGCGGAAACGGCGGAAAGGATTGCCGTGAGCATGGATCATCAGATCTCGGGCGTGGCCCAGGTGGATTCAGTTCGCGTAATTGGCAACCAGCGTATTGAAAAGGAAGCAATCTTGGCCGTGATAGGAACCAAAAAGGGCGACCGGCTTGAATATAAGCAGTTAGACAAAGATCTTCGCGATATTTACAAAATGGGATTTTTTGAGGATGTCAAAACAGAGACCGAGGACGGGCCGAGAGGAAAAATCGTGACTTTTAAGGTGGTTGAAAAGCCTTCCATCGGCAAGTTCCGTTTTGAGGGAAATGAAGAGGTCGATGATGATGAATTGAGAGAAAAATTGGCAATAAAGTTTTATTCTGTCTTAGATGAGAATGAAATCAAACAGGGGATCAACAGGCTCAAGGAATACTACAGGGAAAAAGGCTATTATAACGCGGAGATAAAAGAGAGGATTGAAGCGCTTAACAACAACCAGGTTGTCGTTGAATTCCTGATCAAAGAAAATGAAAAGGTATACATCCGAAACATCCAGTTCTCGGGAAACAACCATTTTGATGACGATGACCTCAAGGATATCATGTTGACCAGTGAGAAGGACCTCTTGTTTTGGATTACGGATTCTGGAGTTCTGGACAAGAAAAAGCTGGAATTCGATGGCCATAAGATTACCGCCTTTTATCATAATCACGGCTATATAAGGGCGAAAGTTGGTGAACCCAATATCACCTATGAAAAGGATGAGGGCCTGACCATCACCATTGAAGTGCAGGAGGGGGAACAATATGGTGTCAATACGGTGTCCATTGAAGGCGATTTAATAGTACCTGTGGACGAACTTATGGAAAAAGTCCGGATTGGCAAGGAAAAGGTCTTTAGCAGGGAGGTCCTCCGTAACGATGTCCTGGCACTGAAAGAAATTTACAACGATGAGGGGTATGCCTATGCAGAGGTCAAGCCCCGTACAAGAGATAATGATGAGACTCTCCTGGTAGATATCACATATGTGATTTCAAAAGAGCAAAAGGTCCGGTTTGAAAGGATAAACATCAGCGGGAACACGAGAACAAGGGACAAGGTTATCAGACGTGAATTGAGGGTGATTGAAGGGGAATATTTCAGCGGGAAGAAATTGAAAAAAAGCAGTGAAAAACTTAACCGATTAGGCTTCTTTGAGGATTTGGAAGTCAAGACCAAGAAGGGCAGCCGTGAGGATTTGATGATCCTGGATGTCAAGGTCAAGGACAAGCCCACAGGCAGTTTTAGTTTCGGTGCCGGTTACAGCACCGTGGACAGTGTGGTCGGGACATTGAGTGTCTCGGAAAACAACTTTTTAGGAAGAGGCCAAAGGCTTTCTGCTGCGCTCAGGGTCGGAGGGAGTTCCAATCAACTGGATCTCACATTCACAGAGCCCTGGATTTTAGACAAGGACTTTTCCGGCACGGTTCGCGGTTACAAATGGGAACGAGAGTACGATGACTACACGAAGGACTCGCTTGGCGGTTCTCTTTCTTTTGGCTGGCCCATGGAAATGATAGATGAGGACACAAGGGCGTGGACAACCTACAGGTATGAGGATGCCGATATCTCTGATGTCAGCCCTTATGCCTCATCTGTAATCAGAGACATGGTAGGCAGAAGCAAGACAAGCAGCCTCGCCATTGGCCTGAAGCGTAATTCAACCAATAGGCCGTGGAATGCGAGCAAAGGGTCTATTAATGAAATTATGTTGGAGTATGCCGGAGGCTTCTTGGGAGGGGATAACTATTTTAATAAAGTATGGGCCCGATCCGCATGGTTTTTCCCCTTTTACTGGGACACAACATTTATGATCCAGGGAAGATGGGGATATTTGAAAAAGAGGTCAGGGGGTGATCTTCCTACTTACGAGAAATGGTTCTTAGGTGGAATCGACACGATTCGAGGGTTTGAATATGCGGACGTCTCTCCCATTGATCCCGTGACCCTGGATAAGGTAGGCGGTGAAACGATGATGGCCTATAATCTGGAATACCGCTTTCCTCTTTTCAAGGATTTAGGAATTACCGGTCTTGTCTTTTTTGATGCCGGCAATGTATATACTTCCGAAAAAAATATTGAGGAAAGGGACCTGGCAACGAGCGTTGGTGCAGGTGTTCGTTGGTATTCCCCAATGGGCCCGCTTCGCATTGAATGGGGTTATAATTTAGATCCTCAAAGGAATGAAGACACAAGCGTCTTTGAGTTCAGCATGGGGTCCACGTTTTAAAGGTAGAGAAAGTAAGCTTCGCTTTGCTCTGTTCCTGCCGTGTGTAAAGTCGATCCTTATTGAGCTATTAAAAATGGATTAACTTTTACTCAATTAGGATATCAATAAAACAATATATTAATAGGGAAGGAGAAAGAATGAGAAAATATCTATGTCCGTTATTTGTGCTAATCATTTTATGCTTTTTACCTGTTTCGGCCATAGGGGCTGATTCTGTCAAAATCGGGACTGTGGATCTCCAGAGATGTATCATGGATTCCATAGAGGGAAAGAAAGTTAAAAATGAATTACAAAAAAAGAAAAACAATATGCAAGCAAAGCTTGATGAAAGGCAGAATAAATTATTAAAGCTCAAAAATGAAATTGAAAAACAGAGCATGATGCTGAGCATGGACGCAAAGGAAGACAAGGCAAAGGATTTTGAGCGCCAGCGTCGCGAATTCAAGTACTTTTATGACGACATAAACAACCAAATGAGGAAGGCCGAAACCGAGGTCAAGAAGCTTTTATTGGAAGATCTTGAAAAAGTGGTCAAGGACATCGGCGATAAGGGAAATTTTACATTGATCTTTGAGAGAAGGAGCGGTGGCATAATGTATATGCAAAAGACTGTGGACATTACCGATGAGGTTATTAAGGCATATGACCTGACAAAAAAATAGGTTTTTTGTAATTCTTTGACTTTTTGAAACCTAGGTTAAGCGGTTCAACGTTCACGGTTCACGGTTAAAGAGCCCTAAATGTCTGATATCAAAAGAATGATACCTCAGTAAAAACAACACGCATGTTTCACCTTTAAACTGCAAGAGTTTGAAGTGAACTAAAGTTTGAAGTGAACTAAAGTTAAGGAATTCTGTCAATTATATAAAAT
>JAIOSR010000031.1 GCA_021107495.1 Desulfobacterales bacterium
TGAAGACAGGGGTTGACAAGAGGATGTGTCTCATGATGTTCAAAAAACTGGCCACGCCTAAAGCAAAATGGGTCACACTCATCTTTTTTATAATTATTTCGCCCCTTGCAGCCTTTATATCGGACCATGCCTTGGCGGCAATGTTCCTACCCATAGGCATGCTCCTTTACCAGAACAGCCTGACTGACGAGATCCCAGAGGACCCGGAGCTTGCCAAGATGCTGATGATAGCCATTGCAATGGCCTGTAATATCGGAGGCCCCGGTGCCCCGTCAGGAGGCGCAAGAAACGTGATTATGATGACCTACCTGAATGATATGTTCGGTTTTGATATCGGCTATTTTCAATGGGTCACCTATTGTTTCCCGTTTATCTTGGTTATGATTCCGATAACATGGATTATAGTGAACTGGCGTTTCAAGCCCCGGATTACATCCCTTGCCCCTGCAATGAAACACCTGCAGAAAGAGATCGGGAAGATGGGGGGGTGGAACAAACAACAGATCTGGGCGCTCATCATTTTTATCGTCATGGTATACGGGTGGTTTACGGAAAAGGTCTTCTATAACATGGGCATCTATCCGGTCCGTCTCGGTATAGGTGTCATAGCGGTTACCGGTGCCGTGGCCTACCTCCTCTCGGGGGTGGTTAACTGGAGGGACTACCAGGAAAGGGTTGATTGGGGAGTGGTATGGCTCTATGCCGGCGCCATAATATTCGGCCGGACATTAGACCAGACCGGGGCTGCTTACTGGCTGGCAAGATCGGTGATTGACGGCCTTGCTCCACTTGGTATGGATTCGGGTATTCCTCTTATGGCCACATCAAACGGTCTTACCGCCGTGCTTACCAATCTCATGGCGGATGGTCCGGCTGCCGCGGCAGTGGGACCCATCGCCCTCAATATGGCAGGCCTCGTCCACCCGGGAACAACCTTCCTGCCATTTATGGCCATGGGCACGGCAATTGCGTCTTCTTTTGCCTATTGCCTGGTTATCGGGACGCCTCCAAACGCCATTGTCTATGCAAGCGGCTACCTTGAGCCCAAGGATTATCTCAGGGTCGGCGTACCCATGTGGTTTATTGCCAACATTCTTATTGTCCTTCTAACTGCCATATACTGGAGCGTCAGGGGCTTTGGCGGGATGCCGGGATTTTAGGAGGTTTGACCATGGAAAACATCAGTCAGGAACAACCCACGGATTCGAAAAAGTAATTGTTTCACTCAAAAGGGGTTACCTATTTTGACAAGAAAACAGAACGGGCCTTTTTCTTCGTCCTGACAATCATAATGCTCTTATGGGGTATTTTTGCAAAGTTCGGTTTTTTGACGGGCTGAAGATTTTATGAAAAGGGGATCTAATGGCAGAGTCCATTGCAATACAAAATAACGACAGGTTCACCATCGGATTTTATATCCAAACACTGACCGGGATATTAGGCTCTCCCAGGCGGTTTTTTGGTGAAATGCCGGAAGAGGTGGGATTTCGAAATCCTTTTGGTTTTCTGCTCATATCCAGCCTCTTTTTTACCGGGGCGAGCCTCACCTGCATATATGACCGTCACGTTCTTATGGCAGGCATATTGCTGATAAACGCTATCGCCATGCCATTTGTCACGGCAGCTACCGCGTTTCTGATCATGACCCTGACCATGATTAAACGGGTGAGCTTCACAAGACTGTTTGCCGTGTTTGCCTTTTCAGCAGGGGTCACCATGTTAGCATCCTGGATCCCTTTATTTGTCTGGATCACAGAACCCTGGAAATGGTTGCTCATAGCCATGGGCATGGTCAAGGCATGCGGATTGAGGTGGATGCAGGCGATTTTGATTGTTGGGTGTTCAATATTTATTGTGCTTTTATTCTTCTGGTCTCTGGCCCCGGTTATTTTTTATATTAAAGGGCTTGTGGGATAGGATATATCACAAATAATTAATTACATTACTCAATGCATGTTGAATAAACAGGTCTTTACCGGGAAAGCGGATCAATTGAATTGAAAATTAAAAATAGAAATTGATGGACTCGTAAAAAGTCCATCAACAGGCCGAGGGCGGTTAAGTCCCGGCCTGGGGTAGGGGTGGAAGCATTTGAATTCATTTCAAATGGCGGGGGAGGGGGAGCCCTCCTCCGATGAGTAAAGAGTCGCAGAGCGACTTTTTACGAGGTTGTCAAGATTAAATGATATACAAAAGATTATGTACTTCCTAAACTAAAGGAGGCGTATAGGATGAGTGATATAATAAAAGTTCTAATGGTAGACGATGAAGAACAGTTCCGGGCCACCACTAAAAAACTTTTGAACAGAAGAGGATTCGAGACTATTTTGGCAGGCAGCGGGGAGGAGGCCATTGATAAGCTTGATGAAAACCCGGATATCGTCATCCTGGATATCAAGATGCCGGGTATGGACGGCCATGAGGCATTAAAGGAGATCAAGAGTCGCACCCCTGATGTACCGGTGATAATGCTCACCGGACATGGGACAATGCCCTCTGCCAGGGAGGCCCTGATCGAAGGGGCATTTGACTACCTCTCAAAACCTTGCGACATAGATGTTCTGGCAGCCAAAATCACCGACGCTTTCCAGCAGATGAAGGCGGAAGGAGTTGCCGGAGAAAAGAGAGTAATGGACGTGATGATCCCGCTTGAGGATTATACGACCATGAAAGGCCGTCAGACTATTGGAGAGGCTATTTTAAAACTGAGGGAATCCTTTACTTCGAAGGTATCCACCAGCCGCATCATGGAAACAGGGCACCGCTCTATTCTCATCCTCGATGACAAAAGTGAGGTAGAGGGAATTCTGTCTATACGGGACCTGCTTAAGGGGATTATGCCCGCTTATCTGGGCGCCTCCAAACCGTCTATGGCGGACAGCATTCAATATTCCCCCATGTTCTGGACCGGCATGTTCACGTCTGAAGTTAAGGGTTTGGCTAAAAAAGAGATAAGGGATCTTATGTCTCCCGCCCCCTTTACCATTGACGGAGAATCCAATCTCATGGAAGCCGCCCATATGATGTTCACAAATAGATTAAGAAGGCTTGTCGTCTTGACATCCGGAAAGGTAGCCGGTGTAATCCGGGAGCAGGACCTGTTTTTTGAAATAGAGAGGATCCAGAAGGGATAGTTTCGTTAAAAGAACCAATCAAGACAAACGCTTGAAATTCGGAGGTTAACATGAACAGGGTCCTGGTTGTCGACGATGAAAAGGCTATCCGGATGTTATATGCCGATGAACTTGCCGAGGAAGGATACGATGTGATAGCAACGGGCGACGGGTCAGGCCTTATGGAACTGATTGAGCAAAAAAGGCCCGATCTTGTTCTATTAGACATCAAGCTGGGAAAAGACGACGGTCTCGATCTTCTCCAGGATATCAGGAATACCTACTATGATCTACCTGTTGTCATGTGTACGGCCTATCCTGATTTCAAGTACAATTTGAAGTCTATTGCGGCCGACTACTATGTGGTTAAGAGTTCGGACTTAAGAGGGCTGAAAGCCAAGATCAAGATGGCCTTTGAAGGAGGCGAGCAATTGGCGCAAAGAACTATTTTTAATGATTTACAGGAAGAAGCTGTTCCTTTGAAAACACAATTTGAGGCATTGTCGCTTCCACTATGAATCAAATGGCGTCACCCCGCAACGTCATAAAAGAGGCTTTATCATGGCATCCAATTTTAAAATTTCTTCACATCAAAACGGTGATAACCTTCACCTGATGCTAATTGGTGATTTTGATGGCTCTTCTGCATGGGAACTGATAAATGTTTTGAAGAAAAACACCAATAATGTCTTTAAAATTATTATTCATACCAATTCCCTGAAAAGCATTTGTCCATTTGACCGGGATACATTTCGGCAAAATCTTAGCGATATGAACAGCCGTTCATTCCACGTCCTGTTTACCGGAGAGAACGCAAGCGAGATCGCACCCGAAAAAGGTCTATGCCTGTGAGTTTCGCAACCCCATGTCCCTGAGAGATGCCCGGCGATAAGAATTGAGTTGTTATGTTTTTGTGATTAAACTTATCAACTCGGGCATTGTCCATTCGGTTTAAAAATGATAGGAAAAGGAAAACTAAAGATTTCAATTTCTGTCCCTTTATCAATTCATTACGTCGTAAAAACTTCATGAGTCCATTACAACCTACGAGGAGACCTGCACAATGAGAAAAAACAAACTCTTGGGAATAGCGTTAACTGTCCTATTCCTATTTTGGAGCCAATCGGCCTTTGCAGCTATCAGCAATGAGGCCCTGCTCAAAAAACTCAATGAATTGGGTGACATCATCAATAAACAGCAACAACAGATCGAACAGTTGCGACAGGCACTGAAGAATCAAAGAAAATCGATTGATACGGTCCGGGAGTCCCAGGACGAAAAAATAAAGACGGCAGTGAAGGCAGAAACCAAGGAAGCGGAAAAGACTTGGCGTGAATGGATTCCCAAATGGACTGAAAGGATCAAGATCTCCGGCGACCTCAGGCTGCGCTACGAAGAGATTTGGAACAGGGAACAGCTACAGGCTGATGGGTCCTTCCAGGATGTCACCAGCAGGGACAGGTATCGCATCCGGGCGAGGATCTTCATCGACGGTAAAATTTCGGACGAGATATCAACCCACTTCATGATATGTACAAACCAGGATGGCAATCAGGAGGCCACCACCACCAATCAGAGCTTTGATAATGATTTTAACGACAAGGGGATTTATCTCCACAGGGCCTATGGCACCTATAAACCCAAATGGCTTACGGGGTTGGAAGTGACCGCAGGAAAGTTCAAAAATACCTTTATGCACACGGACATTATGTGGGACCCGGACGTAAACCCGGAGGGCATTTACGAACGATATCAGTACCAGGGATGGAAAAACTTTAAGCCCTTTATCCATCTTGGCCAGATGGAGTTGAATGAGATAAATGGCGAGTCGGATGATGCGGACCTGTATATCAACCAGTTGGGCTTCGACTGGAAGATAGGTCCGGTCAAATGGACCCTGGCCGGGAGTTATTATAAATGGTCCAACCTGCAGAACACTCAATTCCTTAAAAACGCGGCTTATAAGGGGGGCGGAGGAAATTCATACAATGCCGGTCTGACCGACTATCTTTATGATTATCACCTCTGGGAGGGAATATCTTTTGTTACATTCAAGATAGGCCCGGTACCCACAAAACTTATTTTTGACTATATAGTAAATACCGCTGACCATGTGCCGGGCGACCAGGATACGGCATATTTTGCCGGGTTCAAGTTAGGCAAGGAAAAGAAAAAGGGTGACTGGTCCCTGTTATACAAATATGCCCGTATAGAAAGAGATGCTGTAATCGGTTCCATGAATGATCAGGATTTTTACGGCGCCAACCGTAAAGGGCATAAAGCGGCGTTTAGATATATGTTGCTCGATCGGTTAAGGTTAGGTGTCGCTTATTTCTATACAGATCCGGTTGATCAATGGCCGCTTACTGATCCCAATTTCAATAACGACAGGAATCGCGAGCATGAAGACAGGTTTCAGACCGATTTTGTGTTCAAGTTCTGACAGACTCTTAAAAAGTCGTTTGGCACCTGATTACTCTAATCTCCCCTGTATATTCCGGCACTCAGATAACTGAGTGTCGGGCAGACCTGAATGACCTACCTTTCAAGTGTCAGTCTTAATGCCCCAACACCTCCCTGATGGCCTCGGCAAGGTCGCGCATAACAAGCGGCTTCATGGCAAGTTTTTTTATCCCTATTTCTCCTGCGCTTTTTGCGGTGACCCGTTCGCTAAAACCGGTGCAGAGTATAATCGGAATATTGGGGCGAATTTTAATCATTGCCCTGGCTAACTTGTCACCCGTCATATTGGGCATGGTCATATCTGTGATGACCAGGTCAAATGCATCCGGTTCCGCCTTGAAAAGCTCCAATGCCTCGATACTACTCGTTCTGGTAATCAATTCATATCCCAAGTGCTCCAGCATTTGTCTTCCTATATCTACCAATGCCTCTTCGTCGTCCACAAAAAGGATGCGCTCATGACCGGTGGGAATCCCTTTGTAGGGGGACGCGGCCATTCTATCCGCTTTCTCCTTTGGATATTCCATTCGGGGAAGATATACGTGGAAGGTGGTTCCCTGTCCGGGCTCGCTTTCAACGGTAATAGAGCCACCATGACTCTTTATGATCCCGTGGACCACTGACAATCCCAATCCGGTTCCCTGGGCCTTTTCCCTGGTGGTGAAGTAGGGATCAAAGATCCGTCCCAGAACATCCGGGGTCATGCCAATACCCGTATCACGAACCGTCAATTTCAGGTAGGGGCCCGGAAGAATATCCAGATATTCGATCTGGGATTCCAAAATTTGATTCGCCTGGCCCATGGAATCGGAAGCATGTCCCTCTAAAGTGGTATCCTTTTCATAATCCGCACTGCTGAATCCAAAATACACATTCTGAATACCTATCTCAAGTATGCCGCCATTTTCCTGCATGGCATGGGCGGCATTGGTACAGAGATTCATCAGGACCTGATGAATCTGGGTAGGATCAGCCTCGACAGTACCCTTGTCTGCCTGTGTATCCTGACGGATCTCTATGGTGCTTGGCAAAGATGCCCTGAGCATTTTCAGTGCCTCATTGACGATGCTGTTGACTTCAACCGGCAAGCGTTCCTGCTTGGTTTGCCGGCTAAATGCAAGGATCTGATTAACAAGATCTCTTGCCCGATGACCGGCCTCCTGTATCTTATTTAAGTGTTGCCTGATTTTGCTATCATCTTCAGCTTCTAAAATGGCAAGATCGGTATATCCAAGAATAGCACCCAGAATATTATTGAAGTCATGGGTGATTCCCCCTGCCAATGTCCCGATAGCCTCCATCTTCTGAGACTGTTGAAGCTGGACTTCCAATTGGCGCTGTTGCGTAATATCTTTAAGAA
>JAIOSR010000079.1 GCA_021107495.1 Desulfobacterales bacterium
TTCATTTTACTGTCTTTTCATATTCCCTAAGGATTCTTCGGGCCACTGAGACCTTGTGGACCTCGTCTACGCCGTCGTAGATACGGGCGGCCCGTTCGAAGCGGTAGAAATGGGAAAGAATAGTGTCGTCCGTCATACCCAGACCACCGTGTACCTGCAGTGCCCGGTCCACGACCTTTTGCAAAACGCCTGCCACGAAAAACTTGATGAGCGAAATTTCTTCCCGCGCCTCTTTAACTCCCAGAGTTTCCATCTTCCAGGCGGTGTGCAGGACCATGAGTTTAGCGGCCCGGATGTCAGCCGCGCATTCTGCAATCCATGATTGTATGATCTGTTTGTCTGCCAGCTTCTTTTCGGGCGAAATGGTTCTTTTCAGTGCACGGGAACACATCATTCCGAATGCCCTGTTGCAGATGCCTATCCACCGCATGCAATGATGGATTCTTCCCGGCCCAAGGCGTTCCTGGGCGATTACAAACCCGTGGCCTTCCGGCCCTAAGAGATTTTTTTGTGGTACGCGGCAGGACTGGTAGAGTATTTCGGCATGGCTGGCCCAGTCGTCTCCTTCGTGACCCATTACGGATATGTTCCGGACCATATTAAAGCCCGGTGTGTCCGTGGGAACGATGATCATGCTTGCACGCAGGTAGGGAGGGGCCTCGGGATTGGTCACGGCCATTACAATGGCAAACTTCGCGCCGTCGGCCGCAGTGGTGTACCACTTCTGACCGTTGATTATATAATCGTTTCCATCCTTTACCGCCGTGGTATCGAGCATAACGGGGTTAGATCCCGGCAACTCCACCTCGGTCATGGAAAAGCAGCTTCTGATTTCGCCTGCAACCAGGGGTTTGAGGTATTTTTCTTTCTGCTCGTCGGTTCCGTACAGGTGAAGAATCTCAATGTTGCCGGCGTCCGGCGCATGGCACCCAAAGACATAGTGACCCAGCGGACACCTTCCCAATGACTCGGAAACCAGACCAAACTCCACGAGGTCCAGACCCATGCCGCCGTATTCGGGCGGGTGCTGGGGGGCCCAGAGTTCCATGTTCCGAACCATTTGCCGCTTTTCGTTCAATTCGGGCAGCATCTCGCTGAAGGGCTGTGTTAAAAACACCGGCTCCATAGGAATAAGTTCTTTTTCAACGAATTCATCCATCATTTCAATAATTGTCTGCATCTTGTCCGATACTGTGAAGTCCATGGGTATCTCCTTTAGTTAATCCTTTTTTTAGTGTTTCTTAGAGTCAGTGTCAAGATGAACCGAAGGCATGTTTGCTTCTGTGTTGAAATCTTTGCTCTCATGTCCTACATTACGATAAGATCTGTTCTTATATGGATCATCCGGTTAATGAGTACCGCGAAACTGTTCGCATATGAAGTTGGCAGATGGGAAGGTTGAATCAGTCTTTTCTTCGATTCCGAGCTTCTCGGCTTGGTGATTTCAAGCAGTTATGGGCGGGTGATTCCTCCCCCCTCCGCTGTTCTCCTCCGTTCCTTCGGAGCGTCGGAGCCAGGGGGTCCCCCATCCCATAACAGCCTGAAATCACGAAAGCCTTCCAGCAGTCACTCAGAAAAGACCGCTTCAACCTTCAACTTCGCAATCACGTGGCGTTTTGAGGGGTACTCATTAACCGGATGAACCTCTTATATGGGATATTGAGCAGCGTGGTTTTTAAAAAACATATAAATTCCGTTAGGTTATAAAAGAAAACAGTCAACGGTGACCCATGAAAATACTCGTTTGCGTGAAACAGGTGCCGGAGCCGGATGCAGTTATCAGGGTTGATGACCGCGAGCGTTGGATACGTGACGAAAGTTCAATCGCTTATAAAATGAACCGTTTTGACGAATTCGCAGTGGAAGAGGCCCTCCTGATCAGGCAGGCTTTTCCAGGCACAAGTGTTGAGGTCATTTCCGTGGGCCCTGATCGGGCGGCCATGGTTGTCAAGCGGGCAATCGGAATGGGTGCTGATAACGGTGTGCACGTGGAAACCGAAGACCATGGTTACCTGAATCCCTTTACCGTTGCCTCCCTGATTGCCGAGTACGCCCGTGACAGGCATTACGACCTGATTTTTACGGGGGTTATGGCCGAGGACGACATGCAGGGAATGGTGGGTCCCATGTTGGCTGAACTGCTCTCTCTGCCCTGCGCCACATTTACTATTTTCGAAAAAATATCAACTGAGACCCGGACAATCTACGTGGAACGGGAGATCAGGGGCGGGTACAGGGATACCCTGGAGCTCAAATTTCCCGCCGTGCTGACCATCCAGGGGGGTATCAACAAGCCTCGCTATCCCTCGCTTTCCAACATGCTCCGTGCCAAACATCAAAAACTGGAGACCATTGCGGCAGGGCCGGACGAACAGCCCGGGCCCCGCCAGGAGGTCGTGCGGGTATCATATCCGCGGAAGTCCCGTTCCGGCATGGTGTTGAAGGGAACCCGGCAGGAAAAGGCGGCCCGACTGTTAAAGATCCTGATGGAAAAACATTTATTCAAGGAATAAGGTGGCATGACAAAAAGAATCGTTGTTATAGCGGAACATTTTAATGGCAAACTTGTGCCGGTGACCTTTGAACTGTTGGCCTGTGCGCTGGAGATTCA
>JAIOSR010000514.1 GCA_021107495.1 Desulfobacterales bacterium
AGTGAAAAGACAGAGGGCAGAGGTCTGAGGTCGGAATTCAGAGCTTGCCCCCCATAAGTGTGGCGGGATCGAAAGTCAGAATTCAGAAAAAGCGGATTCGCACATCCTCCACTTGAACCCTCGAATCTTCGAATCCTCGAACCCTTTTAAAAGACCTTTGAACCCTAGAATCCTTGGCCCCTTTCTCCCAACTAATTGGGAGAAGAACCTTATTTTTTAATTTTAAATTGTTACCTTGGTCCGGCCAAAGAATTCCTATCCTTACAAACAGGATGAATCTATGTCCTAAACTTTCCGATATAATGATACAGTGATGCCTGTAAATAGCTTTCGATTTTTTTTTGTGAGTTTAAATTTATCTTCTTTGATCAAGCTTGACAGGCCATTATTTTGAATGTAGTTTTTGAAATACGCATAGTGCTCACCGCCTGCCAGTCTTTCCACGAAAATTATTCCGATTTTACTAAATATCGTAGTTAACTCATCAAAGGCAAAATCAACAACCAGTAAAAGACCGTCATTCTTTAGCAGCCTATGGGTTTCTTTGATGAAGTTTTCCTGGGTGATTCTGTCTTTTTCATGGAGCGCGAAACTGATAATCGCGATATCAAAAGATTCATTATCAAAGTTTGTTTTTGTAGCATCTTCATTATAGATGTGGATAGGGTAATCGGACTTCTTTGCTATTTCCAGCATAGAAGCGGATAAATCCAGACAATGAAGATTAGTGAACCTGTTTTTTGCCAGAAGCTTCACTTGATTGCCTGTGCCGCAGCAAATATCCAGAATGGCTTTATCTTTGTACGTCAAGAGTTCATTTAGTACCGCCTTTCTTACGGGCTTCATAAAAAAATAAAGCAAAGGGTCATAAAGCTTTGCGACGATGTCATACTCTTTTCCCATAGATGATTTTTCTGTGGAGCCCCACGGGCAAGCCCGTGGCACCACTTGGTTTCGCCGATTCGCTTCGCGAACGGCGGGACTTAGTGGTACGACATCCCGACCGTAAGCGCAGTTATCCACGGCTAAAGCCGTGGCTTTCTGAGGTCGGGGTAAGGAAGACCGCCGTGATTCGAGCCACAGCAAGATTATGCGGCTCTTTGAAAAGAGTTCCCCATGCCCCCATCGCGGCCGCTCTTTATTCAAGAGATATCCCTATAAATTCGAGTTACTCCACATGTTGAGCAGATAACTAATTTTCAAGATGCCATACCCGCAAAAGGCCGGATCCATGACGCTCCGCCACCCATTACTCCGCCACTTCCCTCTTACCGAGTCCTTCAATAACTGCGGCGGCCAGCAAAGGAAACATGATTTCGTGGTGACCTACCAAGTTGTAACCCTTGCCCCCCTCCAGAGTGGGCCGTTGCACCACATTGGTCATGGGTCGATAGTGTCGATTGAAATCCATGTTCACAGTGGTAAAGTCCGTGACCCCGTAACCAAGATTCCTAACGAGACTCAGGGCCTTTAAAAAAACCTCCGGCATGATGACTGCTGAGCCTAAGTTAATAAAGACCCCTTGTTCCAGAGTTGAAACAAGACGCGCGAATATGCGGAAGTCCAAATGTGAGGTTTTGCCGATGGCCGCGCCATCCGCATTGGGATGGAAATGGATAATATCGGTTCCCATTGCCACGTGAACGGTCACTGGGATATCAAGTTCACAGGCCCTTGCCAAAAGGCTGTACTGGTTGTAGGGAAAGTTTTCCTTAATGAGCATGGCGCCTACTGATCTGCCCAGACCCGAGTTCTATTTGGCCCCTTCTGAAATAGCATGGTTTAGGAACTTACCTGTTTCTTCCGCCATGCCGAAACTCCCCTTCCCTATTTCCGCGGCCACGTCTTCAGAGGTTTGGCCCACCATGGCCACCTCCGCATCATGTATGATACCTGCGCCGTTCATAGACAATGCGGTAATGATCCGGCGATCCATAAGGTCTAATATGACGGGGTTAAGCCCCACTTTAATGCCATGGGCGCCCATGGCCAGGATAATCGTTTTTTTCGAGGCGGCCGCACGGACCATGCGAACAACGATTTCTCCGAGTTCCTCGCCGGCCAAAATCTCCGGCAGGGATTCCAGCCAAAGGGACAATGATTTCCCCTGCTGCCACGCCTTGCCGAAATTTTCAATGTTTATTTTGCTGGCCCTCTCCTTCAAGGGATACGATTTTATTTTGTCCAATGATATGGGAGACCAATCATTCATTACATTTGCCGCCTTTCCTTCTTAGAACCCCTAACCTGCAACTCGTATTTCAAAACCCTCATTCACCCTAATCTTCCGCAAGGTGCCTTTGAAAAATAATGTAATCAACCAGACGGCATATGATATGCCCGGCTAAAATATGTGACTCCTGAATCCTGGGCGTGGCGTTGCTCTTCACTACCAAAGCCAGATCAACCAGTTTCGCAAGCTCGCCTCCGTCATATCCGATAAGCCCGGCAGTATACATTCCCTGGTTGCGGGCATCTCTGGCCGCCGACAAGACATTTTTTGAGTTTCCGCTGGTACTGATGCACAGGAGAATGTCTCCCTCCATACCAAGGGCTTTTACCTGTTTGGAAAAAATATCATCAAAAGAATAATCGTTTCCAATACTGGTAATTACCGAGGTATCTGTTGTCAGGGCCATTGCAGGGAGGGGAGGACGTTCGAGGGTATATCGATTGACAAATTCTGCCGCAATGTGCTGGGCGTCCGCTGCGCTCCCACCGTTGCCACAAATCAACAGCTTGCAGTCGCCGGTAAAGGCCAGGGCAATCCTCTCGGCTAAAAGGATTAGGCTCGCTACACTTTCCCGGATAAACGTATCCTTTATCTTCAAACTTTCTGCAAGGTCTTTTTTAATTATCTCTTCCATTTTAAGATATCACCCCAGCATATGGAAAACATTGTATTTCACCAAAAAATATAGCCTTTAAAGGCATTTGTCAACTGTGGGTAGGGGTTTCGCCACGGCTGGAGCAGGAGAATTTTTGCTAAGCTCTCAGGACAGGGCACCTCATTTTTGAATTTCCCAAATGATCTTCAAGGGCTGAAACCACCTGCTTTTGAGCCGGAGACCGGCAAATAAAGCCGGTTCTATTATTTTTTGTTGAAAATGGATGCCTCATATGTTAAATAGTGCTTGCATTTCGCTTTTCTACAGGCTAATTAAAATTAAGCTGGATAACCCTTCTGCACATTTGGTTGCCGTATGGCGAAGAGAAATTATAAATCATCAACGAAAGGGGGCCGGCAAAAAGGTTGGGATTGTTCCGAGGGAAAAGGTGCTTTTAACAAAATCGACAAAATCGAAGGGAGGACATCATGACCAAAGCTGAATTAGTTGCCGAGATAGCCAAAAAAAGTAAATTGAGCAAAGCCGATGCTGAAAGAGCGATCAATTCATTTGTTGATGTGGCCAAAAAGACACTGAAAAAGGAAGCAAGATTGGCCCTGGCGGGATTTGGAACTTTTGTGGTAAGCAAAAGGAAAGCAAGAAAAGGCAGAAATCCCCGGACCGGAGAGACAATTAAGATCAAAGCGAGTAAAGTGGTAAGGTTTAAGGCCGGCAAGGCCCTGAAAGAAAAGCTGTAGTTTGCCCGCGATCCTCGAATCGGGCGGCTGAATACCCCTTGCAGACCTTTGGAGAAAAATGAAGGCGGGTGACCTTAGCGGGTTATCCGCCTTTTTTATTGCTTCTACTCCAACGTCGCCAGATTATTGACGGCCTGTGCCAGGGTCTTTAATTCCCTTTCCTGTATGGTCCTTATATCCAAAAGGACCCTTTCCTTTTCAACCCTTGTAATTACCGGTGGATCATAGGTCCTGAGCCAGTTCTCCATAAACCGGGATGACAGATTTCCCGGAACCAGGCACAGCAGACGGGTCGGCAGCTCCAAAAGCGGCAAGGCACCTCCACCTGCTTTAGAATTACCATCTGCCAGTTCAACGGAAAAGTTCTGGGTCTTCAATTTCCCGATCAGCTTGACCAGGCGCTCCGCCTTCCTTTTCAATGACCGGTAAGGTTCACATATCATTCTCAGCGTGGGAATTTCCCTTACTGCCGTCCTTTCATCCCTGTACAATCTAAGGGTCTCACCTAAGGCCATAAGAGTCAGTTTATCGATCCTCAACGCCCTGCTGAGTTGATTCTTCTTGATAGCCTCAATAAGGTTTTTTCGTCCTAAAATGATCCCGGCCTGGGCCCCTCCTAATAGCTTGTCGCCGCTGAAAGTCACAAGGTCAGCACCCTGGGACAAGGTCTCCTGAACGGTGGGCTCTTTGGCCGGCCCGTACTTTGAAAAGTCTACCAGGCATCCACTGCCCAAATCGTCCATGACGGGAATGCCGTACCGCCCGCCTAACTTCACAAGCTCGGATAACGGGACTTCCTCTGTAAAGCCCACAATCTGAAAATTACTCGTATGGACCTTCAGCAAAAGACCCGTGTCAGGGCCGAGGACCTCTTCATAATCACTGAGATGGGTCTTGTTGGTGGTACCCACCTCCACCATTTTTGCCCCGCTCTTTCGCATCACGTCGGGAATGCGAAAAGACCCGCCGATTTCCACGAGCTGCCCCCGGGAGACTATCACCTCGCGTCCCTTAGCCATTGTTTCAAGGGAGATGAGAACTGCTGCCGCATTGTTGTTGACAACCATGGCAGCCTCCGCACCGGTCAGCTCCTTCAGAATATCTTCCACATGGGTGTACCGGCTTCCCCTTTTACCCTGATCCAGGTCATATTCAAGATTGCTGTATCCCCCGGCAATGGCCTTGAATTGTCTCAACGCCCTGTCCGTCAAAATTGATCGCCCTAAATTGGTATGGACCACAACACCTGTAGCATTAATCACAGGTCTAAGGCTCGGCAGGGATAGCTCTTTCAATTTTTCCACCACCAGGGCAGATACCGATTCAATGCTCAATTGAGATTCCACGGATAATTCCCCGTCCCGAATCCTGGCCCGGATATGGTCAAGCACCTGGTGGACGGCTTTTATGACCAGAGTTCGGGGGTAAGAACCGGTTGTCTCGCTGATGTCCGGGTCTGATAACAAACGATCCACGGCCGGTATTTTCTTGAACAACGCCTGCTTATTTACTGCCTCCACCTGATTTCTCCCTTTATTTTTTATTGCCTATAATATAGGCAAAATTTCCTTTGGCGTCAAATAGTTAGTGTTCATGTAACGTCTTTTCACAAATGGGCTTGCAAAACCACGAGACCGTGTTTATAATATGCCTTCATGCATTATGGTGGGTGTGGCTCAGTTGGTAGAGCACTGGGTTGTGGCCCCAGATGTCGCGGGTTCAAGTCCCGTCACTCACCCCATAAAAAAGCAATGGGCTCAGGGTATTCCCCCGGGCCTTTGTTTTGGCTTGGCATTCGGAATCCTGTATAAATAGATGGGATCGTTGTGACGGGTCGAGTCCGGCCGGAGGACCCTGTCGGCTCGCCAGCCCGGAAGGGGAAAATTGCAGGAGATCACACGGGTGCCGGGCCGCAGTTCTTTTTCAAGTTTTCCGGCCAGCCGCTCCATGACATCCGGGAACAGGTAGCAGAAGACCACATCCGCATCACCCAAATCCTCAGGCCAGAAGTTGCCCCGTTTGATTCGAATTCCCGGAGTCCTAAGGC
>JAIOSR010000484.1 GCA_021107495.1 Desulfobacterales bacterium
AAAACGACCTTATAGTTGTTCAAAGCAGTGAACTCAACGCCAACATTACCTATCTCAATGCACTGACGTCACTGGACAATGTTTTGGGCACCACCCTGGATACCTGGAAAATCGAGATAAAGGAGGATTGAGGGGATGGAACAGGAATCCATCATCTACAAGAATATCCTTGCAAATATGAGTGATGGTGTCATGACCATCGACCTCAAAGGCCAGATCATTACCTTTAATCCGGCGGCCGCTAACATTCTGGGGCTCAAAGAAGAAGATGTCCTTGGTAAGAAATTTGCCCAGGTATTCTTTGAATATGAAGGTAATGATGATTTTAACCAGGCCATTCTGGATGCCATCTATGAATCTAATGTAGGTCACAGGGCAATGGTGGATTTTGACACGGGCAAGGGCATTGTCTCACTTTCTCTTTCCACATCGTTTCTGCATGACAGGCGGGACGGTGAACTGGAGAAGGTCGCCATAATAGCCGTTTTCAGCGATGTGTCCGAGGTGAAGAAACTGCGGGACGCGGAGATGCGCCTCACCGAAGACCTCAAGGCCAAGCACGGTGAGCTTCAGGACGCCTATCTCAAGATCGAGGAAAGCAACGAGAACCTCAACTCCGCACTCAAGAGGGTCCAGGTTGTAAGGATCTTCGCCACAATCTTTATAATCGCCATTTTTTTAGGCACGGGCCTGTTCATGTGGAACAAGAAACCCGCGGCAAGGGCCACTACGGCTGGCCGATCGCTTGAGACCCGGGAGGATGCGACACAACTGGGTACATTTGTCGTACAGACGGGATCAGTATCATCGACCATATCCCTGCCCGGCATCCTGGAACCCCTGAAGGTGGTCAATGTCGTGAGTCCTCTGGCTGGAAAGATCAAGGAGAGGCTTTTCAATTACGGCGAACATGTGGAAAAAGGTCAGGCCCTGGTGAAGATGGACACATCGGAGGTGGAGGTCAGGTACAGGGAGGCAAAAGGCGCTTACATGAAATCGCTCCAGATGTTACGCGAGCTTGAAAACTGGGTAAACGGATCCGAAGTTCGACGCTCCCGCCGCTCACTCACTATGGCAAAACGTTCCATGGAATCCCAGCAGAGAAGGCTCGAGGACACGGAAAGGCTGTACGAAAAAGGCATTGTCCCTGCCAGTGAATATGAATCGGCAAAGGAGCAACTGCACAATCTTAAGCTTGACTACAAGGCCGCCCAGGAAGAATTGAAATCCGTCCTTGAAAGAGGCAGTTCGGAGAATATTGAGATCGCCCGTTTGGAGACTGAAAACACCAGAGTCAAGGTAAGATATACCAAAGCTCAGATAAAAATGGCGACTATTGTCGCACCCGTATCCGGGATTGTCATTCTTCCGGATACTGCAAAAGACAAGAGAGATTCCAAAACCGTTGAAAAAGGCGTTACTTTTGACCAGGGACAGGTCATGGTCTTGATCGGTGATCTGGCGGGGCTGTCCGTCAAAACCAGGGTGGACGAGGTGGAAATTTCCAAAATCAAGAAGGGACAAAAAGTGATCGTATCAGGGGATGCATTTTCCGATATATCCCTTGACGGCGAAATTTCTCACATATCATCCCAGGCAACTAAACAAGGAGATGTTCCCTCTTTTGAAATCACGGTCAAGGTCAAACAGCTTTCCGCGGAGCATAGAAAATGGGCGCGCCTGGGTATGTCTGCAAACCTTGAAGTTGTTATCTATAATAAATCAGACGCCCTCATGGTGCCCATTGATTGCGTTAAGAGCATAGGATCCGATTGGCTCGTCAGAGTCAGGGACAGGGCGACCCGGGAGATAAGAGAGATCAAGGTGGAGACGGGAATCACGACACTGGATTCCGTCGAGATCCTGAAAGGGTTGAAGCCGGGCGATGAGGTGGTAAATTGAAACACCTTTAGACAGGATTACAGGATTAACGAGATTTTTTTCCTGTACATCCTCAAATAAATTCTGTTTTACGATAATATGCATTCATCAGGATAGTCCTGGCACTACTTGATTAAATTGTTGCTATTTTTTTACGTCACTAACCTCGATCGCAGTTTTTCTCAAAAACGTGAGTTCTCAAAAAGCGGGGAAAATCATGTGATACTGCAATTTGCTGGATTCCTTGACTATTGAGATGTTCTTTAATAAGCAGGATGTATACTCTGATTTACAAGATTAAATTAATCCAGTTCATCCAGTTCATCCTGTCAAAATAAATATAGATGGACTATTACAAATGTTAAAGCTTTCTGATATTCGAAAAACATACAAAATCGGTCCTGTGGATGTGGAGGTGCTCAAGGGCGTTTCCCTCGAGGTGGAAAAGGGTGAACTCCTGTCCGTCATGGGCACCTCGGGCTGCGGCAAATCAACCCTGATGAATATTGTCGGAATGTTAGACAAACCCAGTTCGGGAACACACCTGCTGGAAGGCAGAGAGGTGGGCAACCTCAGTGACAACGAAATATCGAGCATACGCAACAACAAGATCGGTTTCGTGTTCCAGGCCTTTTATCTCCTTCCCAAGCTGACATCCCTTGAAAATGTGGGTGTGCCCCTCATATACAGGGGCACGAAGAAAAGCGAGATCCGGCGCCGCTCCCATGAATTTTTGAAAAAGGTCGGCATGGATGACCGGGCCCATCACAGGCCCAACGAACTGTCGGGCGGGCAGCAGCAGCGGGTGGCAATAGCACGGGCCCTCGCCGGCAAACCCTCTATCATATTAGCCGATGAACCCACCGGTGCCCTCGATACCCAGGTGGGAAAGGATATCATGAAGCTCTTCGTGGATCTGAATGAGGAAGCAGGCATTACAGTCATAATCATCACGCATGACCCCAAGATCGCCAAACAATGCAACCGCTCTGTCAGGATGCAGGATGGCGTCATTATCGATGATTAGCACATGGCCTATCCATGTAGACCCGTGTCCCACTAAAAGCATTTTGGACACAGATGAACGCAGATGAACACTGATTTTATTAAACGAAAAGGAGATTCGAAATCCCCGTATAACGGGGCTCGCAATGCTTACACATTGCAAGTAACAGTGAAGACTTATAACTGAAAAAATAAGCTGGCTTGTTTTTTGTGTTAAAGACGTCACTGTAGATTTCAAGTGACCTTATTTGTAAAAGTAAAAAAGCTTTTCTGTGTTCCAGGCATTAACCCGTGTGCATCCGTTCAGATCCGTGTCCAATGAAAAAGGACTTTTCCTGTGTAAATTCGCGCGCTCTGTGCCTCGAAAGCGAGTTAGGCGAGACAGGCTGGGCGTGATGAAAAAGAATTGTAGCCAACAAAATGCTGCCCCTAATATATAAAATAGAGTAAACGGTTTTATTTATGGTGCTTAAGTCCAACATAGAAGAAGCGACCAAGAGCCTCTATGGTGCCAAACAAAGGACCATTCTGGCACTTTTCGGCATTATTGTCGGCATCGGTTCCGTTATCGCCATGGTCTCCATAGGGACGATTGTTGAGGCGGAGAGCCTCAGGCAATTCAAGGACATGGGGACCGATATACTCTCTATTCAGAAAGGATATGGTGGAGGCGCAAACAAGACAATTACTCTCAAGGACGCCGTTAACACCCCCTTTAATTGCCCCAGTATTGCCACCGTGGCTCCCTATATACAGTCAGGCCTGTCGACCTGGTATTCGGGAAAAAAGGTTTTCGGTCCCTGCATGGGTGTAACAGGGGCGTTTCAGGATCTGAATAAAATCGGGGTTAAAGAGGGTCGATTTATCAGTGATCTGGATGCATTTGCCTATTTCTGTGTGCTTGGAGATGAAAGGGCAGCAAAACTGAGTTCGCTCGGTTTGCATGAACCTGTGGGAAAGAAGCTGAAGATCGGTGATCATATCTTTACGGTTGTCGGGGTCCTTGAGAGATTGCCCGGGGGAGGCGGCATGCGACCTCATGGAATCAATGATTCGGTTTTGATACCCATAAAAACGGCAACAAGGATTGTGGAAAATGCAGAGATCAGCAACATTGTGGCCCGAATGATGCCCGGTTTTCACAACACCACGGCCCAGGCACAGATTACGGATTATTTCAGTAATAAAGTCAGAGGGCCGGAAGTGGAGGTGCGTAGCGCGGAGGAACTGATTGAACAAATGGAAAAACAGATGAAACTCTTTACCCTGCTTCTGGGGGCAGTGGGCAGCATCTCCCTCATTGTCGGGGGTGTCGGTGTCATGAATGTGATGCTGGTCTCTGTGGCGGAACGTCGCAAGGAGATCGGCATAAGGAGAGCGCTTGGCGCGAAAAGAAAAGACATCCAGAGCCAGTTCCTGGTCGAATCCATGATCCTTTCCCTGGTAGGGGGATTCTTTGGCATTTGCATGGGTGTCTCGGCATCATATATTATTGCCCATTTTTCAAAGTGGCAATTTATGATTTCTTACATGGCAATACTGCTCGGTTTCGGCGTATCATCGGCGGTCGGGGTCTTCTTCGGTTTCTATCCGGCCCGTCAGGCTTCTCGGCTCGATCCCATTGCGGCACTGAGATCGGAATAGGGGAATTTTTTGTCACTTGAATACAAGGTAGCGACTGAGAAACAATTGGCGCGTTAGTTTTTTCCGAGTTGTAACTATTAAGGTATCTTTTAGACAGGATTACAGGATAAACAAGATTTATCATTTCTTCATCCCGTATATCCTTCAATAAATCCTGTGTTACTCCAATTGCGCGAGAAATTGTCCTATTTTTCGGGAGTTCTTGACTAAGGAAATGTCATGTTCCTCGTACCTCCCGCGAAAGCGGGGTTCCATGAATGTCTGAAAATATCGCACCTTCGGTGCGACCTTGTAGTGCAGAGCTTTAGTTCAGCCATTATAATGCAGGGCTGAAGTCTTGGGCTGCTCATGGTAATTTTTAACAGGATATGTGTCTTGATTTACACGATAAATTAATCCAGTCGATCCTGTTAATCCTGTCAAAAAATTGAAGTACCTGAGTATTAACTCGGAGTTTAAAATGGTGGAAAAGGCGAATCGATTATTAGATCATCTTATGGAGTTAGCTGAACAGGTGTCCAGGGGTAGATACGGCAAGCCGGAAGGAATATTTGAACTAACCAAGACAGGTACTTATCCCGAGCGTATTGTGGAATTGGCGGAATCGTTCGGCATGATGATCGTGAAGGTGGAGGCCCGCGAATTTCAACTTCAGCAAACCATCGACAAACTAAAGGAGACCAATAGAGAACTGGACGCCGCTAAGAAGCAGCTTGCCCATGAAAACGTCAACCTTAGGCATAACCTGCGGCAGAAGTTTTCCCCGAGCAGGATCATAGGCCAGAGTCCCAAGATAAGGGATATCCTGGAGAAGATAGAAAAGGTCGCGGATACCCCCATCCACATCCTGATTACAGGAGAGACCGGAACCGGTAAGGAATTGTTTGCCAAGGCAATTCATTACTACAGCAGTCGTAACGCCAAGCCCTTTGTGGCCCTGAACTGCTCATCCCTTCCTGAAACCCTTATTGAAAGCGAACTCTTCGGCATAGAAAAGGGCGTGGCCACGGGAGTGGAAAAACGGATCGGCAAGATTGAACAGGCTGATGGAGGCACGCTTTTTTTGGATGAAATAGGGGATATGCCGCTCGCCAGCCAGGCTAAAATCCTGCGAGTTTTGCAGGAACACGAACTGGAACGGTTGGGCGGGAGAAAAGACATACATGTTGACATAAAAATCATTGCAGCTACCAACAAGGATTTGAAACAGGAAGTCAAGGACAAGGCCTTCAGGGAAGACCTTTTTTATCGTCTGAACGTATTGCATTTGGACGTCCCCCCTTTAAGGGAGCGCCAGGATGATATCCCCTTGCTCCTTAAAGCCTTTTGCGATTCCTATGCCAGGAATTTGAATCGCTTTCCCATGAAATTTGATCCCGGGGTCATAGAAAAACTTCGTAATTACCCCTGGCCCGGAAATGTGCGGGAGCTTGAAAACGAAATTGAGCGGGCCGTGGCCTTATCCTTTTCCGATACAATCACAATGGAAGATTTCTCGGAACAGGTCCTTGTTCACTTCAGTCGAGAATCCGTTCCAAGTGTCGTTGCCACAGACAATTTGAAGGAATTGGAAATTGCAACCATCAAGAAGGTCATATCCGATGCTAAGGGGAACAAGACCGAGGCCGCTCGAAGATTGGGGCTGAGCCGTGAGGGTTTGCGAAAAAAGATGAACCGTTATGGGATTTCATAATGATTCCTTAGGTCACAGGATGAGGAATGCACTGCGTCTTGATCGCGCCGTGCGTTTTGTGTGGGAAGCAGGGCCGGGCTGGACCATTGCCAGTCTGGCCTTGGTCGTTGTGCAGGGTGCGCTTCCCATTTTGACCCTCTATCTCATGAAGCTGATAGTGGACTCGGTTACTTTTGCAATTGCAGCGCCCGATAAGACCGCAGCATTCAGGCATGTGGCCTTTTTTATAGCCGCTGCCGCAGGTGTGGCACTTTTAAATGCACTCATCGGATCGATCGCCGGTCTCGTCAGGCAGGCCCAGTCCCTCACAGTCGCCGATCACATGTACGATATCCTGCATGCCAAGTCCGTGGCAGTGGACCTGGAGTATTACGAGAACCCGAAATATTTTGATACACTTAACCGCGCGCAGCAGGAAGGCCCTCACAGACCTACCCAGATAGTAAACGGTCTTATGGCACTGGGAAGGAGCAGCATCTCGCTTCTGGCCATGGTAGGCCTGCTGTTGTATTTTCATTGGGCCGTGGCGGTGATACTTTTTGCCGCGGCTGTTCCGGGTGTCCTTGTGCGGATCAGGTATTCCCGCATAATGTACAGGTGGCAGCGGGAGAGAACTCAAAGGAATCGCAAGGTCAATTATTTCAACTGGATTTTGACAGGGGACGCACACGCCAAGGAGATCCGGCTGTTTGATCTGGGAGATCTTTTTAAAGATCGTTTTAGTGATTTGCGAAAAGAACTCCGTGGGGAAAGGCTCTATATCAGCAGGAAGCGTTCCGTGGCCGATCTGCTGGCACAGGCCAGCGCGATGATCCCCGTGTTTGGTTCTTTCGGGTTTATTGCCTACCGCACGGTCCAGGGGGCCATTACCTTAGGTGATATGGTAATGTATTTCCAGGCCGTTCAGAGGGGTCTTGGCTTTCTACGTGGTGTGCTGGGCGGTCTTGCCGGTCTCTATGAACACAACCTTTTCCTTTCGAACCTCTTTGAGTTCCTGGATCTGAAACCAAAGGTCGAGGAACCAATAAATCCTTTACCCGTTCCCCATCCAATGCAAAAGGGTGTTGTGTTTGATCATGTTGTGTTTAATTATCCCGGGGGTAAGAGGAAGGTCCTCAAGGATATAAGCATAACCATCGAGCCGGGCGAGGTTGTGGCACTGGTTGGAGAGAACGGTTCGGGAAAGACCACACTCATAAAACTGTTGTGCCGTCTATATGATCCTCTTGAGGGTAGAATTACCTATGATGGGATTGACCTGAAGAGATTTGAAACAACGGCACTACGTAGAGAGATAAGTGTTATTTTTCAAGACTACGCACGTTATCATTTAACGGCCCGTGAAAACATCTGGTTCGGAAACATTGATCTCCGGCCCGACGACAAAAAAATAGCGGGGGCTGCACAGCAGGCAGGTGCTGACGAGTTGATCAGCAGTCTGCCGGACGGATATGAAAACATCCTTGGCAAGTGGTTTGAGGAAGGTGAAGAACTTAGCATCGGCGAGTGGCAAAAAGTGGCCCTTGCAAGGGCCTTTCTGCGTGACGCCCAAGTGATAGTTCTGGACGAACCAACAAGCTCTATGGACGCAAAAAGCGAATATGAGGTTTTCAGGAGCTTTCGCAAGTTGTTGGAAGGACGAACCGCTGTCCTTATCAGTCACCGGTTTTCCACTGTGCGCATGGCTGATCGAATTTTTGTTTTCGAGGATGGAAGGATCACGGAGAACGGCACCCATGAGCAGTTGATTCAGGTCAACGGAAAATATGCGCGCCTGTTTGAAAATCAGGCACAGTATTATCGTTGAATCCTTCTGAATCGGGTCGAGAAAGGCTACCTGTGGCGCCTCCAAAATAAAAGGGATCTGCCGAAAAACGGCACATCCCTTTATAATTATTGGATAAATTGGCGTCCCCAGTCCCGCATTGCGGGAAACCCACGTTACCCCGCTTGATAAGCGGGATGTCCCGAGTCAAAGAAAAGAATGATGAATTGGCGTCCCCAGCGGGATTTGAACCACGTTATCCCGCTTGATAAGCGGGATGTCCCGGGTCAAGGAAAAGAATGATGAATTGGCGTCCCCAGCGGGATTTGAACCCACGTTATCCCGCTTGAGGAGCGGGATGTCCTTGGGACAATGGAAAAGATGATAAACTGGCGTCCCCAGCGGGATTTGAACACACGTTATCCCGCGTGAGAAGGGGGATGTCCGTGGGTAAAAGGAAAAGATGATAAACTGGCGTACTAAGAGGGATATGAACCAACGTTATCAAGCTAGAAGAGGGGAA